>JBOHIU010000174.1:0-88777 GCA_050725855.1 Xanthobacteraceae bacterium
CCTCTGGTTACACAGTCAGTTACACAGAATTGGTGTCCCAACGTGTCCCGTGCAAACCCGAAAGTACAACGTAGTGAACGGCAATGAAAGCCTTATTCCATCGGCATTATGACCCACTCTGACCCACTATGTCCCGGTACTGGAATTAACTATGCGAGCGAAGCGACGAAGCAATCCAGGGGCCGCTTGCATCAAGCGCTGGATTGCTTCGCTGCGCTCGCAATGACGATGTGACTTCATCGTCCGCCGCCTTCCATGAGCGCATGGATGCGCCGCGGCGTGGCCGGCAGCCTCACGTCGGCGACACCGAGCGCGTCGGCGATGGCATTGGCAATGCAGGCCGGCGTACTCATGCAATTGCCCTCGGCCAACCCTTTGGCGCCGAGCGGGGTGAGCGGCGACGGCGACTCGTAATGCAGAATCTCGACCTCTGGAATTTCGCTCACCGTCGGCACCAGGTAATCGGCGAAGGTGCCGGACAGGAATACACCCTCCTCGTTATAGGAGAACTCCTCGTAGAGCGCCGCCGCGACCCCTTGGGCGAAGGCGCCGCGAATCTGCCCGTCGGCGATGGTCGGATTGAGAATGCGGCCGGCGTCGTGCATCGACACGTAGCGGTCGACGCGGACCTGATAGGTGACCGGATCGATTTCGACGCCGCACATGTCGAAGACGAAGCCGTAGGTCAGCGATGTGTTGATCCGGTCGTCGCTCGACGGCGGCTCCAGTTCCGGCGGCGTCCACACCCCGGTTTCGGACAGCGCCGGCGCCATGGTGTCCGGCAGCATCACCGGCGACCAGTGCGAAGTAGCAGCGACGCGGCCGAAGGGAAGCGCGTTATCGGGATTGGAGCGGCTGCGGACCTTGCCGCCAGCAAGCTCGACGTCGTCCGGCAAGACGTTGAGCTGTTTGGCACCGATGCCTTTGAGTTTGTCGCGCATCTGCACGGCGGCCATGTGCGCCGCCACCGCGGTGCCCGAAGCGAAACGGCTCGAATAGGTCCCGGCCGCGATCGACCACTGATCCTTCGCGGTGTCCAGTTCCAAAATCACGTCAACGTCGTCGGGCGCGAGGCCAAGCTCGGCGGCCACGATCTGCGCCAGCACCGTCTCGTGGCTCTGGCCCTGCACGGTGACGTCGGCGGTCACGCTGACGGCGCCGAGCGGATCGATATTGACCCGCGCCATCGACACCGCGCCGTTCTTCGGGCCGGCCCGGTCACGCGCCTGCGCGGTCATCACGGTGGAGAGATAGCCCATGTTCGACATCGCCGGCTCGACGATGGCGGCGAAGCCGATGCCGTATTTCTTGCCGCGCGCACGCGCCGCGTCACGGCGGCGTTTGAGTTCGTCGAGGCGGCCGTCGCCGAGCGCGATTTCGATCGTGCGCGCATAATCACCGGAATCATAGAGCGCGCCTGCGGCGGTTCGATACGGAAACTTGTCCGCCGGAATGAGATTGCGCCTGATGACATCGAGCGGATCGAGATGGAGCTCGGCCGCGATGCACTCGATCAGTCGTTCCAGCGCCAGATAAAGCTGCGGCCCGCCGAAGCCACGGATAAGGCTCGCCGGCATTTTGTTGGTGAGCACGACGCGGTTCTTCAGGTCGACATTGGCGATGTCATATGCGCCGGTGACCGCGCCCTGCATGCGGTAAAGCGGCCCCGGCATCGGCGCGCGCAGGAACGCACCGTAATCTTCGAGCTGATCGAGACGCAGCGCGAGAATGCGGCCATCATGCGTCACCGCGGCTTCCGCCTTGGTGACGCGGTTCGGGCCGGAGCTGGCGGCGACCAGGTGCTCAATGCGATCCTCGACCCATTTCACCGGCCGGCCGGTGACGCGCGCCGCCAGCGCGATGAGCACCACATAGGGAAATATCGAAAGCTTGATGCCGAAGCTGCCGCCGGAATCGGGCGGAATACGAAGCCGCAGTTTCGGCCCGGCAACGCGCAGCGAACGCGCCATCACCGGATGGATGGAGAACGGACCCTGGAAATTCGCCAGCACGTCGTAACTGCCTTCGGCGGGATTGTGCTGGGCGACGACGACGTAACATTCGATCGGCGTGAACGACAGCCTCGGGAATTCCGTGGTCATGGCGACGACGCGGTCGGCTTTGGCGAAAGCCGTTTTGGTGTCGCCGTAGGAAAATTCCCGCACCGAGACTTCGTTGGTCTTCGTCTCGGCATGAAGGAGCGGCGCATTGCTTTCGCATGCTGCGAGCGGATCGATCGCCGCCGCAAGCGGGCGGTATTCGACCTCGACCAGTTCGGCGGCATCCTCGGCGATATAGCGACTCTCCGCCACCACGACGGCCACCGGCTCGCCGACATAGCGGACGCGCTCGACCGCAAGCGCCCATTGCGGAGCAGCCACCTTCACGGCGGTGAGGAACGGATCCGACAGCCTGCGCACATCCTCGCCGGTGATGATCGCCCACACGCCGTCATGAGCCAAAGCCGCCCGCGCATCGATGCCGGCGATTTCGGCATGCGCATGCGGCGAGCGGATGACATGAGCCTCAAGCGTGCCGACCGGCACCGGCAGATCGTCGGCATAGCGTCCGCGGCCCGAAAGCAGCGAAGCATCCTCCTTACGCGCGACTTTTTTGAATTCCGTCATCCTGAGGTGCAAGCCATTAGCACGTTTACGCGCGTCTTCGACGCGCTATGGCGAGCCCCGAAGGACGCCGGCCGAGGGGCCCGGGTTGTCGCGCTTCGAGGGCCGCTTCGCGGCCACTTCAGGCCGACGGCAAAAATCAGGATACGCCTTTTCATGACACTCCGAAAATGCACCTACAGCCGCTGCATCGGCTCGATGCCGAACAAAGCCTGGCCGGCGGATTCGAAATTCGACATATGCGCTTGGCCCTGCGCGGTGACGGTGTGCATGTCGCGAAAGCGGCGCTCGAACGGTGAGCCGGTGAAGATCGCGCTGGTCGCGGCCGCCGTATAGGCGAAGTCGACGACGCGGACCGCTTGGTCGAGCGCCCCGGTAATGGCGAGGCGCAGCCGCGCGCGCTGCTCAAGCGTAGCGCCATCCTTGTTCACGGCCTCCCAGATTTCCTCGAGCATGTCGCGCAAGAAGGCGCGCGCGGCGTGCAGAGAGCCGGCGACTTTGGCCATGCCGGATTGGATCACCGGATTGTCGCGCATGATGCCGCGGCCGGCGCGGCCGGTCTTGGCGTTGGCGAGCGCCATGAAGGCATCGAGGCTAGCGCGGGCCAAGCCGAGGCCGACGCCGGAGAAACCGATGCCGTACAGAGTGAGCAACGGGATGTCGTAGAGCGGGCCGTCATTGGTGCGATCGGATTGCTGATCGCGCCAGGTTGTGTAGGCCTCAGGCACGAACAGATCTTTGACCTCGTACTGATTGCTACCGGTCCCGCGCAGTCCGATCGTGTGCCAGATATCGGTCCACGCCGCCTGTTCCTTGCGGAACAGCATGGTGCGCAGCAACGGCCGTCCCTTGTCGTCGAGGCGGGGCTTGCCGTCGCCCTCGATCACCACCGAATGTCCACCGATCCATGGGCAGTGGCCGCTGCCGCTGGCAAAGCGCCAGCGGCCGTTGACGCTGTAGCCGCCGTCACCAATCACTGCCTTGGCACCCGCCGGCGGCCCCCAGGCCACCGCGCCATGCGGCGGGCCAAAAACCTCGCGCGCAATCTTCGGATCGAGATAACCCGCCGCCTGCGTCGAGGCGATCTGCTGGCCGAGACACCATGCCGTGCTGGCGTCGGCCGCGGCAATAGCTTGGATCACCTCGTTGAAGGCCACGATGTCGGCGCCACCGCCGCCAAGCGACGGCGGCAGCAGCATGTGAAAAATGCCGGACTCGTGCAGCGCGGAGACGATGTCGGGCACAACGCGCCGCTCCGCTTCGATACGATCCGCCGCGGCTTCGATCAGCGGCGCCAGCGCCTGCGCACGGGCGACGTAATCAATCGCAGTCGCCTTCTCCCTGTTGCCATCGCGTGCGAGCACGAGCGATCCTCCGCAAGCTTTTGCCCATCTCTACATCCGCGACCGAGGCTTGTCAGCATGGCCCGGCGGCCGACCGCGCTGGCGCGGCTGTCGCGCCTGAAATAACATGGGTCGCGCACAGAGAGAGCCAGAGAGGGCAAGCAGGAATGCCGGGCTGGAGATTTATCGTCGCGATCCTCGCCGCGATTGTCGCGAGCGCGGCAGCTCCTGCGGCGAGCCGGGCGCAGGCCGAATTTCCGTCACGTCCCGTCAAGATGATCGTCCCCTACCCGCCCGGCGGCGGTACCGACCTGTTGGCGCGTGTCCTGGCGCAGCAGCTCGGGCAGAAGTGGAAGCAATCGGTGATCGTCGAGAATGTCGGCGGCGCCGGAGGAAACATCGGCGCCGAGGAAGTCGCCCGCGCGGCGCCCGATGGCTATACGCTGCTGTTTGCCTCGCCCGGCCCGCTCGCGACCAATAGCTTCATGTACAAGTCCATGCCCTACGATCCGGCAAAGTGGACGCCGATCGCCGTGGTGGCGACCTCACCCTATGTGCTAGCCGTGAGCCCGCATTTCGACGCCTCGACCATCGCGCAAGTGATCGCGGACGCCAGGGCTGAGCCGGGAGGGATCACGTCGGCCACGCCCGGCATTGGCTCCCTCGGCCAGTTTGCCACCATTGAGTTCGAGATGCTCGCCAAGGTGAAATTGCTGCAGGTGCCCTATAAAGGCTTGAGCCCGGCCGTCGACGACGTACTCGCCGGCAACGTCAACATGATGTTCGACATGATGGCGACCGCCCGGCCACTGTTCGAGGCCGGCAGGGAAAAGATCGTGGCGGTAGGCGCCAGCAAGCGCGTCGCCGGATTGCCCGACGTGCCGACGCTTGCCGAAGCCGGCGTGCCCGGCTATCGCGCGGTGACCTTCTTTGGCATCGTCGCCCCGCCGGGCACGCCCGATGCGCTCGCAGACAAGATCAATGCCGACATCGCCGCCTGCATGCGCGAGCCTCTATTCATCGAAAAGACCAAGGCGCTCGGAATGGACCTCGCCGGCGGCAGCCGCGCCGAGGCGGGGAAATTCTTTGCCGACGAACGCGCGCTATGGGGCAAGGTGGCGAAGTCGGCCGGCATTAAGCCGGCGGAGTAGTCTCACTTGATCGCAAGCGGCCAACACGGGTGATCGCGCCCGCTCCACTCAACCTCGACAAAACGCGCATCGCCGACGTGCCGCAGCCGTTCGTCCCAAGCTTCATCCCTGGGCTTGCGAACTTCGCCAGGGCCGTCTCCGGCGCCGCTTGGCCCGGTCTGCTTGCGTCTGACTTTCGCTGCCATTCTTCGCGCCTCCACCGCATCCTCGATATCGCCATGTCCTTCTCAGAGCAAGCTTAACCCGGCACCATAAAACCCTTAAAAGCGCCAAAAACGCGGGGCGGGACGGCCTCTCGGACGAACAAGCGTGACGCACGGTCGATGTAAAGGACATGTGGCAATGGAACGTCTCAAGCTGACGATCGCGACAACCGATTACGACCACTTCCGTGATTTTCGCGTCGGCGCCGTGAAGGCCGAAGGCATCGAACACAATTGGCTGATGCTCGGCCATCACGAAATCTTCGCGCGGTTTACATTCAATCGCGAATGGGAGGTGAGCGAACTTTCATTTGCCAAGTTCGCCGCCCAGGTCACCCGGCCGGATTCCGACATCATCGGTCTTCCCGTCGTCTGTTCACGCTTGTTTCGTTTCTCGTCGTTTTACGTGAACAAGAAAAGCAACATTCAAACCGCCAAGGATTTGAAGGGCAAGACGATCGGCTCGCCCGAATGGGCGCATACCGCCGCGGTCTACATGCGCGGTTGGCTTAGCGACGAGCACGGCATCGGGCTGAAGGACATCCATTGGCTCCAAGCCGGCGCCAACGAGGCAGGGCGGATCGAGAAAGTCGAGTTGCAACTGCCGGAAGGCGTAAGGCTGACCAGAGTAGCCGACAGATCGCTCAGCGATCTGCTGGCGGAGGGCAAGATCGACTGCGCGCTGATCGCGCGCCCGCCGGATTGCTTCCGGCAGGGCCATCCGGATGTCGAGCGATTGTTTCCGAACTATTGGGAGATGGAAGAGAAGTATTACAAGCGCACCCAGGTCTGGCCCATCATGCATATTATCGCGATCCAGAAGCGCGTGCTGGATAGGAATCCCTGGGTTGCCCGCAATCTCCTCAATGCGTTTGTGGAATCGAAGCGGCGCAGCCTGGAACGCCTTCTCGACCCGGCGGTGTCGCGCTATCCATTAGCGTGGCTGCCGGCCTACGCCCACAAAATGCGGGACATGTTCGGCGGCGATCCGTTTCCGTACGGCATCGAGGAAAACCGGCCGACCTTGGAGCACTTTCTGCGCTACACTTACGAACAAGGAATTGCCAAGCGTCACGCCAAGCCGGAAGAAATCTTCCCGAAGGGCATCATGACACTGGTCCGCGTGTGAAAGCTTTCGATGGTCTGGAAATATCCAATGTCATGGATGGGCGGTCACCGCCCGGGCCGCAATTCCGCTCTTGAGTGCTTTTCTTGCGTCGAAACAGGCAACGGTCGCACTCTATCCGTATCCGTGGAAAGGCGCTGTCGGTTAACGAGGCTTTGATGGATCTGCAGACAAAGGGTTCCGGCATCGGCGCGTCGGTGCGGCGGCGCGAGGATTTAAGACTGGTGCGCGGCGCCGGCCGCTATACGGCCGACGAAAATCTGCCGGGGCAGGCTTATGCCGTGATGCTGCGCTCGCCGCATGCGCACGCCCGCATTCATTCCATCGTCAAGGACGAGGCGCTGAAAACACCCGGCGTGCTCGCCGTGCTCACCGGCGCCGATGTCCTGGCCTACGGGCTCAACCCCATTCCGCACAAGGTATGGTCGGCGCATCCCGCGGAAATCCAGCTCCATCCGCCCGAAGTCTTTACCGCGCCGCATTATCCGCTGCCGGCCGATAAGGCGCGCTTTGCCGGCGAAGCCGTAGCGATCATCGTTGCCGAAAACGTCAATGCCGCCAAGGATGGTGCCGAGGCCGTCGTGATCGACTACGAGGTGCTGCCGGCGGTTGTCGAGACGCACGCGGCGGCGCGGCAGGATGTGCCGCGTGTGCACGAGACGGCGCGTTCCAATGTCTGCTTCGATGCCGACCTCGGCGATGCCGCCGCGACCGAAGCGGCGTTTGCGCGCGCCGCGCATGTCACGCGCTTTGAAACCTGGGTGCGCCGCGTCACCGGCGTACCGATGGAGCCGCGCGCCGCGCTGGCGGCGTTCGACCCAGCGAGCGGCCGCTATACGCTGTATGCCGGCAATGGCGGTGCGGTGCGGCTCAAGGACGATCTCGCTACGATTCTCGCCGTGCCGCCGGACAAAGTCCACGTGCTCATGGGCGACGTCGGCGGCAACTTCGGCACGCGCGGCATGATCTATGCCGAGTTCGCACTGGTGGCGTGGGCCGCCAAAAAGGTCGGGCGGCCGGTGAAGTGGATCATCGAGCGCCACGAGTCGTTTTTATCCGACTACCAGGCGCGCGACCTTGCGGTCGAGGCCGAGCTGGCGCTCGACGACAACGGCGATTTTCTCGCCATGCGCGGCTCCAATCTCGGCAATCTCGGCGGCCACACCACGAACTACTCGATGGTGCAGAAAGGCGTGCAGATGATGTCGAGTGTCTATCGCATGCCGGCGGCGCATTTCCGCGCCCGCGCCACGCTCTCCAACACCTCGCCGACCCGCCCGTATCGCAGCGCCGGACGGCCGGAAGTGATCTTCGTCATGGAGCGGCTGATCGATCTCGCCGCTCATGAATGCGGCTTCGATCGCGTAGCGCTGCGCCGGCGCAATCTCGTCAAGCCCAAGGAGCTGCCGTACAAGAATCCGTTTGGCATGGAATATGACAGCGGCGATTATGCCGCCGCGATGGCCATGGCGCTCAAACTCGGCGACTGGGACGGGTTCAAGCGCCGCCGCGCCGAGGCGAGAAGACGCGGCAAATATCGCGGCATCGGCGTCGCCAATTACGTCGACATTTCGACCGGCGTGCCGCGCGAGAAGGCAGAGATCGTCGTCAAGCCCGAAGGCGCGGTCGAGCTGGTGATCGGCGTCACCTCGCAGGGTCAGGGCCATGAGACAAGTTTTGCTCAGCTCGTCACCGAGTGGCTCGGCGTCCCGATCGAATCGATCCGCGTCATTGCCGGCGACACCGACCGCGTCACCATCGGCGGCGGCGCCCATTCCGGCCGCGGCATGCGACTCGGCTCCATCGTTATCAAAAAATCCGCCGACGACGTGATCGAGAAGGCGACAAAGATCTCCGAGCACCTCCTGGAAACAAGCGCCGCCGACATCGAGTTCAAGGGCGGACGCTTCACGGTCAAAGGCACCAACCACTCGGTCGGCCTCTTCGAAGTGGCGCGTGCCGCCGCCGAACGCAACGATCTGCCGGCCGACCTGCAGGGTCCGCTCGCGGCCGAATGCGACCAGACTGTCGCCGAGGCAAGCTTCCCTTACGGTTGCCAAGTCTGCGAGGTCGAAGTCGATCCGGAGACCGGCGCGGTCAAGCTCGTCCACTACGCCGCGGTCGACGACGTCGGCCGCGCGGTCAATCCGCTCATCATTCACGGCCAGGTCCACGGCGGTATCGCGCAAGGCGTTGGCCAGGCGCTGATGGAACACGCCTGCTATGACCCGGAGAGCGGCCAGATGCTCGCCGGCTCATTCATGGACTACGCCATGCCGCGCGCATCGGACCTCTTGCCCTACGCCACGGAACTTTCCGAAGTGCCCTCGACCACGCACCCGCTCGGCATCCGCCCGGCCGGAGAAGGCGGCACCGTGCCGGCGCTTGCTGTCATCATCAACGCCGTCGTCGATGCGTTGTGGGATCTTGGCGTGCGCCACGTCGAAATGCCCGCGACGCCGCAGCGGGTGTGGCAGGCGATCCAGGAGGCGCGGACACGCGGCGCGAATTGAAGTGACCCCGCAGGACGCGGGTGATAGTGTCCTTCATTCCGCACCGGACTTGAGAAAAAATGACGGAATATCTGAGCCTTGAGGCGTTGCGCGCGACTCCTTTGGCAAGCGAGCCGTTCGCGCATCTCGTGGTGCCGGGCTTCGTCAGTGCGGCCGGGTTGGCCGCGATCAATGCCGACTATCCGAAAATCTCCGCACCGGGCAGCTTCCCGACCGATCAGCTGATTTTCGGCCCCGCTTTTCAGACGCTGCTCGATGAATTGGAAAACGATGAGTTCCGCGACGCTTTCGAGGAAAAGTTCAAGCTTGATCTGAGCGGACGGCCGACCATCACCACCGTGCGCGGCCGCTGCGATGCAAACGACGGCAAGATTCACACGGACTCCAAGACCAAGATCGTCACTGTCCTGATCTATGTGAACGCGAGCTGGGAGAACACGGGCGGCAGATTGCGGCTGCTGCGTTCCGCCAGCGATCTCAACGATATCATCCTGGAAGTACCGCCGGTCGCCGGTACGCTGCTCGCGTTCAAGCGCAGCAACAATTCCTGGCACGGTCACGAATCGTTCGCGGGCGAGCGCCGGGTCATCCAGTTCAACTGGCTCACGTCTGCCGGCAACCGGCAGATCGCGATGCTGCGGCATCACACCTCGGCGTCGTTCAAGCACGTGCTGCAGATGTTGATGCCGGGCCGCGCGTAGCTTGCTCCGCGGTGATATTCTCGCATATGCGCAGAGGTCCGCTGTTTTCCCCTCTCCCCTTGCGGGAGAGGGTGGCGAAGTCAACCCAACGGGTCCGGCCCAAAGTGGCCGGCCCGATGACAGGCTCAGCGAGACTGAGCCGGGTGAGGGGTATCGGCAATGCCGCTCGCCCTGCTCGCGAGTCCCTCACCCGCCTTGCTCACGCTTCGCGTTCGCTCGGCACTCTCTCCCGCAAGGGAAGAGGGGATGCCAAGCCGCGCCGGAAATGCAATTGCCCGGCCCACAAGGGGGCAGGAAGCAGGTGGAGTATGCCAGTCCAATGACTCTGCCTCTCGACGAACTACGCCGCCGCGAGTTTCGCAAAATCCTGCTGATCAAGCTGTCGGCGGTCGGCGACGTGGTGCACACGCTGCCGGTGCTTAACAAATTTCGTCGTCGCTATCCGAACGCCCAGATCGACTGGCTAGTGACGCCGGCGATCGGCGAACTACTGCGCCATCATCCCGCGCTAAACTCCGTCGTCGATTTCGAGCGCGACACCAGCGCGCCGCCGTGGGCGTGGTCCGCGCTGTCGAGCTACGTGCGCCTTGCCAGAAAGCTGCGGCTCGCCGGCTACGATCTTGTCATCGACCTGCACGGCCAATCGCGCACTGCGTTCCTCGCTTTTGTAACCGGCGCGCCGATACGGATCGGATTCGACAAGGAACGTCCCAAGGTATGGGAGAACTCGCGGCAAGTGACGGACGATTTCCGCAAGCACGCTTGGCAGGGCGCGCGCGAGGGCGCCTGGCTGTTCTACACCCACCCCGTTCCGCTGCCGACTATGGACGTGCATGTGATCGATCACTACCAGAGCGTCGGCGCGCTGCTCGATTTCGATGCCGGCCCGACCGATTTTACGTTTCAAATTCCGCAAGCCGCGCGTGATAGGGTCGAGTCGTTATTGGGCCGGTACGGGATCGGGAGCACCCGTCCGGTCGTCATCGCGCCGCGCGGCAACTGGGAGACCAAGCGCTGGCCTGACGAGAAGTCCGCGGAAATCGCCCGGCATTTCCTGCAGCGCGGCCACGCCGTGGTGCTGGTCGGCGCGCCGCGCGAACACGCCGTCGGTGAAGCCATCGCCCGGCTCGCGCCAGGACTGGCTGATCTCACCGGCGCGACCACGCTGAGCGAGCTTGCCGCCTTGATCGAGCGCGCCGCGCTCTGCATCGCTCACGATTCGGGCCCGCTGCATCTTGCGGTCGCGCTCGGTCGGCCCGTTGTCGCCTTATTCGGTCCGAGCGATCCGGTGTGGGCCGGGCCGTACCATCGTGACAACGCCTCGGTGCGAGCCGGCCTGCCCTGCTCGCCCTGTTATTTGCGCCGGCTCGAAAGCTGCCGTCACGAGCATGGCTGCATGAACAAGCTGTCCGTGCAAGCCGTGATCGAACGGGCGGAGCATGTTCTCTCCGCTGCGCTGACGACGGTCTGATCAAACGTGACGCCGCACGCTGTCATTCAGACCAAGCCCGGCATCGGCGATGTCATGTGGCATCTGCCGTTCATCCGCGCCATCGCGGCGGTCTCGCCGGGCGGTCAAGTGACGTTTCTGGCGCCGCCGACGAGCGGGGCGCGGGACCTCCTCGCCGCTGAACCAACCGTCGCCCAGACCATCTATTTTAAGCATTCCGGCTCGGAATTGCGGCGTGCGATCAACTTGATCCGTCTCGCCCTCCTCCTGCGGCAACGCCGCTTCAGCAAGGTATGGATTCTCGATCGCACCGTGCGGGCCGCCGTGGCCGCATTTTTGGCAGGCATCCCCGAGCGCATTGGCGTCGGCTTGAGCCGGCAACGATGGTTCATCACCAATGAGGGCGTCGGCCAAAGTCATGCCCGCGATCATCCGATCGAGTGGTTACGGACGCTGATGGCGACCATGGACATTTCCCTGCCGTCGGACGAGCCGCTACTTGCTGTGCCGGGCCAAACGCTCGTGGCGATCGACAGGATGTTCGATTCGTGTCCACGCCCCTGGATCGTGTCGGGACTGGGCGCATCGCATTCCGACCGTGATTGGACGACGCCGTGCTGGGCCGCTTTCATCGGCGCCTTGCGCCAGCGTACCAGCGGTACGGTGTTCTTGATCGGCGGCGACACACAATTGGCGCGCGCGCAAAGTCTGATCGAGCGCAGCAGCGGCGCTGCCGCCGTCAATGCCTGCAAGCTTAAGCTCGGGGAAGCTCTCGCGCTCCTTCACCTTGCCGACTTGTTTATCGGCACCGATTCGGGACCGATGAATATGGCAGCCCGGGTGAACACTCCCACTTTTGCAATGTTCGGCTACAACAAGCCGCTCACCTATTCGAAATTCATCCACGCGATCGTGCCGGAGGGCGGACCTTCGCCTGACGGGATGCAGCGCATCTCGCCCGCTCAAGTGATCGAGCGCGTGCGCCCGTATCTCTCGCAACGCAAGCCGCGCTGACAGCCGCAATAGCGGACGATGCTCGCCAATCCGGCTAGCTCAATTCCAATACGGCCGAAAGCCGGAATTCTTCTGCTCCGCCGCCAGAAGCCGCAGCATGGCCGGCCATTCGAGAATGCCATAGGGCCGCCGCGTGCCCGGCTGATAGAGATGCGCCGTATGGGCCAGAACATTCTCGCCCGGCATAGTCAGCTCGGTGCGCGCCGCCATGGTGTCGACCTGCGAGCGGCACGACAGTTCGAGCTGATACATGGTGTTGAACGCCTGCTGGATCGTTGCGCCGCAGGTGAGCAGCCCATGATTGCGCATCACCATGGCGTCATGTGGGCCAAGGTCGCGCACCAGCCGTTCGCGCTCCTCAAGATCGATCGCCGGCCCCTCGTAATCGTGGTAGCCGATGTGACCGACGAAGCGGATCGACGTCTGCGACAGCGGCAGCAATCCGCAGGTCATCGCCGACACCGCCATTCCGGCGCGGGTATGGGTGTGCAGCACGCAGGCCACGTCCGGCCGCGCCTTGTGGATGGCGCCGTGGATGACATAGCCGGAGACGTTGATATCGTAATCGGTATCCGGCTTGGCGACGACGTTGCCTTCGACGTCGATCTTGACCAGGCTGGAGGCGGTGATCTCCTTGTACAGAAGCCCGTAGAGATTGATCAGAAGGTGCCCGGTGCCGGGAATCCGCGCCGTGATATGGTTGTAGATGAGATCGCTCATGCCGTAGAGATCGACCAGCCGGTAGCAGGCGGCGAGATCGGTCCTGGTCTGCCATTCCGGCTCGGACACGTTGTTATGAACTGACTCGAATTCGGTCGAATAATTCACGGCGGCGTCTCCCTATTCTTGGAAGAATAACGCTCCTCGCCATCCCTGTCAGCCTTACCGTCGGACGAGCCATGACCGGCGACGTTCTGCGCAATCTCGTCAGGGACAAACTCGCGCGCGGCAAAACCCAAGGAAGTGCAGGACATTGGATTAGCAGGAAAAATTGAAAGCTAGGCCGCGCTAGGCCCATTGTGGACGATCCCTTGCACGCGGTGCGCGCCATGATTCAGCCAAAGCTTTGGCGAATGGTCCCATTGGCCGCCAAGCCAGGGGAGAGAGGGGCTCAAGTGTCTGGGGCACGCTGGTTTGCACCTGCCGTGACAGCATTGGCGCTGTTCGCGAGCGCATTATCCCTTTCGCTGGTCGGTTGCGGCGATGCGCGCGCCGCACCCGCGCCAGAAAATTGCGCCGAGAAAGCCCAGGTCGCCGTCCTGCCGGCGCCTTTCGCGCCATGGACCGGCGCACCGCTGCGCGTCCTCATGGCCGCGGAAAAGCCGCTTCAGGGCGAACTGTCGCTGATCGCGCCCGATGGCAGCCTCGCGGCCAAGTCGAGCCAGCGGGAGGGTGGGCCGCCGTATTACTGGTATGCCGACGTCGCGTCACCCACCGCGGGAACATGGCACGCGACGCTCACGCTCGACAACGGGCCGGCCGGATGCGCCACCATCACACGCGCCATTGTGGTGAGCGCCCGCAAGCTGCCGGGCCCGCGGCAACAGGCCGGAAGCCTTTGGCCGATCCGCAACAGCTGGAATCGGCAGACGGAAAACCTGTTTTCAGCATGGATCGCAAAACTGTTCGATGGACCACTCGACCAGGAGCTGACGTGGAAGACCTGGGACGGACCGCTGCACGACAAGTCGCGTAATCTTTTGTTCAATTACCTGGCTCTTGGCGAAGACAACGTCCTGACCGGGCTTCGTCCGGATTGCGCGGATTTCGTCTACTTCCTCCGCGCCTATTTCTCGTTCAAGATGGGGCTTCCGTTCGGCTATTCGAATTGCTCGCGCGGCACCGCGGGCGCGCCGCCAAAATGCTATCAGTGGTTCGATATCGAACACCCCGAAGTGACACGGCCGGCGCCGCCGCCGGAACAGACTCCGGTGGAAAACGTCGCGTCCGCCGCCCCCACCCCGGCGACCCCATCCGGCTTGTTTCAGCAAATATTTGCCCCGCGAGCCGCGCCCCCCCCGCCCCCAGCCGCCCCGGCACAGCCGAAGCCTCCGGCACCGAAGCATTTGGGCCTCGCCGCCACGTTCCGCCACTATCTGCCTGATGTCGCCGACGTCGTACAAACCGGGGCGGTACGGGTGTCGGCGACCGACGAGAGAACGGATTTTTACACCATTCCGCTGAACCAGAGCGCGTTACGGCCGGGGACCGTCTATGCCGATCCGTATGGCCACGTGCTGATGCTGGTGAAGCGCGTGCCGGAAGCAAACGGCGCGCCGGGAGTGTTCCTCGCGGTCGACGCGGAGCCCGACGGAACGGTCACGCGCAAGCGTTTCTGGCACGGCAATTTTCTGTTTGTGCACGATCCGAAGCTCGGCACCTCTGGGTTTAAGCACTTTCGGCCGATCGTACGCGGCAAGAATGGCGCCCTGCGGCGAATGACCAATGCGGAGATTGCAAAGGATCCCCAATACGGCGATTTCTCGCTGGAGGAAGCGCAGATGAGCGCCCAGGACTTTTACGATCGCATGGACGACGTGATGTCGCCCGAGCCGGTAGATCCCGCGCGCGCGATGAAGAACGCGATCGCCGATCTCGACGAGCAGGTTAAGACGCGCGTGATCGCAGTCGACAACGGCCGAAAATACCTGGAGAAGACGCATGGCGAAATTGCCATGCCATCCGGTCCGTCGATCTTCGAAACCACCGGCGCATGGGAGGACTATTCCACGCCATCGCGCGACTTCCGCCTGTTGATCGCGATCGACGTGGTGCGCGGCTTTCCCGATCACGTCGCACGGCGCACCGCGCGCTACGCGTTGTCGGCCGGCGAGAGCGTGCCCGAGGTCAAGAGCACTTTGGAGAGCCAGCTCGCCTCGGAGCTTGCGGCGGACAAGTTTTCATACACCCGCAGCGACGGCTCGCAGTGGACGCTTTTGCTCAAAGACGTGATCGATCGCGAGGCCGATCTAGAGATGGCCTACAATCCAAACGATTGTGTCGAGTTCCGCTGGGGCGCGCCGGCCGGTAGCGACGAGGCATCGACCTGCAAGCTGCACGCGTCGGCGGCGCAGCGCGGCAAGATGGCTGAGTACCGCACCTGGTTCCACGAGCGACACTGGCCGACTTATGCCGGCCGGGTCGCCGCACGCGCAGAGTGACTGAACTGCAGAGTGGCTAAATGAGTGTGGCTTTGGTTATCAAGCCCGCACAACGAGCATAGCCGCGATAATAGAGCGGACTTCTGAACCGCCGCACTCAATTGAGCGGTGCGAAGATTTGAAACATCGGCCCGACACCTCAGCCGCGAGCGAGGTGCATTCCGTTTGACGCGGAGCGAGTGCGAGGCCAAAGAATACCATGATGGCTAGGTTCACCTACCGCTCCGACTCAATCCGGATCGTGTTCGGCGCCGGGGCCATCGCATCGCTGCGTGCCGAGGTCGATTTTCACAAAATATCGCGGCTGATCGTTTTGTGCTCGCCATCGCGGGTCGATCTGGCGCGGCACCTCACCGCTTCCGTCGCGGATCGCTGCGCCGGAATCTGCGACGCTTCGGCCCCGAACATGCCGCACGAGACGTTCGATCGCGTCATGGAAGACCTCAAACGATCAAACGCGGATGGTTTCATTGTTCTCGGCGGCGGTTCGCCGATCGGGCTCGCCAAAGCCGCGGCGGCGGCAACCAACCTGCCCTACATCGCCATCGTCACCACCTATTCTGGCTCGGAAATGGCGGCGCGCTGGCGCATCGGGGTTGCCGATGCACAACGGAGCGGTGACGATGTCGCCGCGCTACCGGCCACCGCCATCTATGATTCCGAACTCACTCTCGATCTGCCCGCGCGTCTGTCGGCGGCGAGCGGAATGAACGCAATGGCGCATGCGGTCGAGAGCCTCTACGGCATCGATACCAACCCCGTGGTAGCGGCCATGGCGGAGGAAGCGGTACGCCTTCTCGGCGCCAACCTGCCCCGCGTCGTCGACAATCCGCGCAATCTTACGGCGCGCACGGATACGCTCTACGGCGCCTGGCTCGCCGCCAACTTTCGCGCTGAGGTCGGGCTCGAACACGCGATCGCACAGCGGGTGCGGCAATGGTTCAATCTCGATCATGCCCACACCCACGCAATCGCAATCCCCTACGCGATCGGTTTCAACGCGTCGGCCGCGCCGGAGGCGATGCAGCGTATTCAGCGCGCGCTGGGCGTGAGCGATGCCGCACGCGGCCTCTACGATCTCAACGTCCGGCTGGGATTGCCGACGGGGCTGAAAGGTCTCGGCATGCGCGAGGAGGATCTCGCCAAGGCCGTCGAGGTGGTCGGCGCTGCAAACATCGCTCATCCGCGTGCGGTTTCGGGGGCCGACCTGACGGAAATCCTGCGCCAAGCCTATCATGGCGAGGCGCCGCGGTTTTAAGCGCCCGCGGATAACCGTCGCCGATGCTGCTCCCCTTACTCCGGTCACGGCAAACCGCTAGAACACCACTCCCGATATGAAGCGAGATGAGACGAGACCGCATGACCGCTTGCTCCCGTAGCACCAGCAGGGAAGCGCGGATCCCGGGATGACAAGACATGCAGAATAAATTTCGCGGCGTGATGCAGAGTCCAGTCACCCCGCTCAAGGATGATTTCAGCCTCGATCTGCCGACTTTCGAACGTGTGCTCGATTTTCACGTGCGCTCCGGCGCGCCGGCGATTTCCTGGCCGCACCACAAGGGCGAGTCGCTCAATCTGACGATTCCGGAGCGCAAGCTCCTTGCCGAAGCCGCCGTCAAGGTGGTGGACGGACGCGTGCCGGTGACGATCCATGTCAGCGCGCTCGCGGTAGAAGACACGATGGCGCTGGCGCGACACGCCCAGGATATCGGCGCCGACGGCATTCTGGCGATCACGCCCTATTTCTGGACGCCGACGCGCGAAGCGATCGAGGCCTATTTTGTGCGCTTGTGCATCTCCATCGACCTGCCGGTATTGTCCTACAATTCGCCGAGCTATCTCAACGGCGTCGAAATCACCGGCGATTTGATGGCGCGGCTTATCGAAAAGCTGCCGAATTTCGTCGGCGTCAAAGAAGCAAGCTTCAACAGCGAGAAGTTTCTGGAAATTGCCCGCGCCGCGCTCACCATGCGGCCCAACTTCTCCATGCTCACCGGTGTCGAGTTCCTGTTGCCCTCGGTGCCGCTTGGCGGCATCGGATCTTACTCAGCCGCCGGCTCGATCTGTCCGAAACTGTGCAACGAGCTGTTCGACACCTGCATTGCTGGCGAGTGGCCCAAAGCCCGCGAGCTGCAATACAAGATGACGCGGCTTTGGCACCTCTTCAAAGACCAATATCCGTCCTCGCTCAAGGGCGGCATGGTGATCATGGGCCGTCCCGTCGGTCCGACGCGCGCGCCGTTGCCGACCGCAACGCCGGAGCGCCAAGCCTATATCCGCGCCCAGCTTGAAGAGCTCGGCATCATCGACACCGAGCCGCACGGCTGGTGACCAATCGGTTTTAAGACTTTTCCCGGGAATGAAAAATGCCGTTCGAGCCAAGCCTCGTCCACACGCCGCTGACGCCGTTTGCCGGCGATCGCCGCATCGACTTCGATCTCTACGGACGCATGATCGACTTTCATGTGCGCCATGGCGCACACTCGCTTGCGGTGCCGATGCATGTCGGCGAATCGGTCAGCCTCACCGATGGCGAGCGTCGCGCGCTGTTGAAGTTTGCGGTCGAGCGCGCCGGAAACGTGCCGGTCATTGCCCATGTGAGCGATGCCGGCACCGGCATCGCCGCCGTACTCGCCCGCCACGCGCAAGACGTCGGCGCCGCGGCGGTGATCGCGACCACGCCTTATTACTGGGCGCCGCCGCCGGCCATGATCCTGGAGCACTTTTTTCAGATCGGTTCCGCCGTCGAGATTCCATTTTTGGTCTTCAACGCACCGGAGGACATGGCCGGAAGCAAGATCAACGCTGCTTTGGCGCTCAAACTCATCGACAAGCTGCCGAACTTCGCCGGTGTGGTGGATTCGAGCCTCGATTGGCAGTTCATGATCGAACTGATGACCGACACCGCGCGCGTGCGACCGGATTTCGCATTGCTGGCCGGCACGGAATTGTTGGTGTCGGCCTCGGCAATCGGCGCGCGGGGCATGTTTTCCGCGCTCGGCATTATCGCGCCGGTGCTGATGCACCGGCTGTTCGACCTTTGCCGCACGCAAAAGCTGTTCGAGGCACGGGCGCCGCAGGAGGAAGCCGCGGCGCTTCGCCAAATCGTTAAATCCGGCGGGGTCGCCACGCTCAAGGCGGCGGCGCGTGCGCTGGGCCGGGATTGCGGCGATCCACGCCCGCCGATCCTGCCGCTCGACGCGGCAGCGGAAAAGCAACTGGAGATTGCATTCAATTCGATGCCGGTCCTGTCCCGCGAACCACACGGTTGGTAGGTACCGCACCGCCGCGTCACTGAGTGCGGTCACTGCCGGTGGCTTGCCGGCAGCCGCGTCAGATCGCCAGAACGCAACGACCTTAATGCGGGTAAGTATCGCTCCGCGGCGGAGCCGCCTGATCGCGCCGTCGGGTCAGGATGCAACCGCAAGGGATCAGCGCGATCAATACCGCAAAAATGATCCACAATATGATGTCGATCAGCATCACGCGCTCCGATTTCATTCCTCCGGCGCGGTTGGCGATGCAGTTGCGCACCCGGGGGCGCCAAGCACCTCGGCTCGCCGCTTCGTCGCCATGTCCACCAGACGAAGATATTTCAGTTCGGGCGTGAACGCCGCCCGCCGAAGGGCATCGACGCCGCCTTTGAATTCGCGGAAATCCAGCAAATCCCGCTGGCGGCTCTCCCTATAGCTTATATCGCTTTGTCCTCTTGAGGAAGCAGGCAATGGCTCAACACCAGGGAAAGGGGGGTCGGCGGCTGCAAGCCGCCGGGTGGGGGTCAAACGCCGGCACTGTGCAACACTATGACCCCTCCCTGGCGCGCTGGCGCGCGCCTTCCCTCCCCTTTCAGGGGAGGGGAAAGTCAAATGCGATAGCCCTGGGCGTGATCAGCTCTTGCGTTGGAGCAATCGCTGTGCGCGTGCGAGGTGTGGGCGGTCGTACATGATACCGTCGATGCCGACGACGCCAGCCGCTGGATTTTGCGCAAACGCGTCGATGATGGCCTGCGCCTTGGCGAGCGCATCGGCGCTTGGTGTGAAAACCTCATTGATGATCGGCACCTGCGCCGGATGAATCGCCATTTTTCCCAGAAATCCGTCGCGAAGCGCCTCTTCGCACTCGCGGCGGAAGCCCTTCTCGTCACGAAAATCGACATAGACCGTGTCGATCGCCGGTACTACCGCGGCCGCCGCGCCGGCAAGGCAGAGCACCCGCGCCATCCGATACGGATCGAGGAAGCGCCCATGCTCGTCACGGTTGGCATGGGCGCCAAGCTCGGCGGAAAGGTCCTCGGCGCCCCACGTTAGTCCGATCAGGCGCGTGCTCGCACCGGCAAAGGTCCCGGCCAGGAACAAGGATGCCGCGGTTTCGGTGGCAATCGGCAGGATCTTAATATGCTCATCTGCGACTTCGCTCAGGGCTTCGCGCACCGCGAGCTTGGCATCGGCATGCGCGACTGAGGCGGCGCCTTCGGCCTTTGGCAGCATGATTGCGTCCGGTTTGCTCGGCGCGATGGCATCGAGGTCCGCATCGACCAGCCCGGTCTGCAAGCCGTTCACGCGCACCAGAAGATAAGGCCGCGATTTGACCGCGATCGCATCTTTCACAAACGCGGCCGCACTCTGCCGCGCGCGTATCTTGCCGTCGAGCGCGATCGAATCCTCGAGATCGACGATTAGGGCATCGGCGCCGCTCGCCATCGCCTTGTCGAGCTTTCTGGCGCTGTCGGCGGGGACGAAAAGCAGCGAACGCATTCTTTGCTCGCTCCTTGCTGATTGTCTACTTGGGCCGCATGCGCATGAACACCTGACGGCGGCACTCGGCGACGAGCTTGTTGTCCTGGTTGTAGGCGCGATGATGGAATTCGACGATACCGGCGCCGGGACGCGATTTCGATTCGCGCTTTGAAACGACTTCCGTGCTGCAATGGACCGTGTCCCCCTCAAACAGCGGGTGGGGAAATTTGACGTCGGTCATGCCGAGATTGGCGATCGTCGTTCCGACCGTCATGTCGGACACTTGGATGCCGATCATCAGGCCGAGCGTGAAAAGCGAGTTCATCAGCGGCTGTCCCCACTCGGTCTCCTGCTCGCAAAAATGCCGATCGATATGCAGCGGCTGCGGGTTGAGCGTCATGTTGGAGAACAGCATGTTGTCCATCTGCGTGACGGTGCGCGTGTAGCGGTGCTCGACCAGCTCGCCCGCCACGAGATCCTCGAAATAAAGGCCGCCCCGTCTGTGCCGCATGGCTGTCTGCTGCGTCATTTGCGCCTCCGCACTTGTTAAGTGTCCGTTTACCACAATTGTTAATGATCGGTATTGCCTGCGATCCCGGTGGGAGCCGGCGGCAGCGGGCAGGGGGAGTTTATCTGATGCTGGTCGATTCCGGCAATTTCGCCGCGGGCTCGGCGGTGACTGGCGCCATTCGCCAAGCATCTCAGGCTACCGGCACGAGCTTTTCATACCTGCTGGCGACGGCGCAGGTCGAATCCGGGCTCGATCCGGGAGCCGGAGCTTCAACTTCGTCGGCGCGCGGCCTGTTCCAGTTCGTCGATCAGACCTGGCTTGGCACCATGAAACAAGCGGGTGCCGCGCTCGGCTACGGACGCTATGCGGCGGCTATTACCCACACGGCATCCGGCCGGTATGAAGTGAAAGATCCGGCGCTTCGCAGCCAAATTCTGAAATTGCGCAACGATCCGACCGCAAACGCGGTCATGGCGGGCGCATTCACCAAGGCGAATGCGGCTTATCTGACGCAAAGACTCGGTCGGCAGCCAAGCGAGGGCGAGCTCTATATCGCGCACTTTCTCGGCGCCGGCGGCGCCGCGCGCCTGATCATGCTCGCGGCCGGCAATCCGAACGCCAAAGCGGCGGATTTTTTTACCCACGCCGCCCACGCCAATCCGTCAGTTTTTTACGACCGTAAGTCCGGGGCCGCGCGCAGCATGGCTCAGGTGCGAGATATTCTCACGACCCGCTACGACGTGGCTCGCTCGCGGCCGATTGTGCCCACCGGCGTTGCGGAAGCTATGAACACTTCGCCGATGCCATCAGCGCCGCTTTCCCTCGTGCCGGACACGGCAGGCATCACGAGCGTATTTGCCTCCGCTGTTCCGACGGCCGGTCCACGGAACGCCGCCGCGCAACAGCGGCCCCCCGACCAGCAAGGCACTCCAATATTTCATGGGCTGTTCGTCGATGCCCAGGCCGGCGCGCAGCCCGGATCAAACCCGACGCCGCTTTGGAGCGTGCCGGTTTATACTGCCCCATTGCCTGGCGCCGCGGCTCCCCCGCCCACAGCGGTCGCCGCCAGCATTTTAGATCTGTTCAAGGATTCCGGCGAGAGCTCATAGGTATTGCACGGATATTTCGAGGCCGTCCCCGCGGCATGCGCGGCCGGCGCTTGGCGACCTCGATAATGCTCAACGTTTGCCAAGATTTATGGTGAACCGTTTGTTAACGCGCAATTCATAGACTTTGATCTGAGATCAGTAGGGATCAATACAGGCGCCGCGCGAGGATGATCGTCCGCCAGTTTCTCCAATGGGTCCGCAATGCGCCTCCGGGCGATCGGGCGGAGGCGACCGGGGCGCTTGCACGCGCGTATCTCTACTCAGAACTTTCCGAGGATGATCGCGCCGCCGCCGAGGGTGCGATGCTGATGCTGCTCGACGATTCTTCGCCGCTGGTTCGTCGCGCGCTCGCGGACGCTCTCGCCGCAAGTCCCAGCGCCCCGGCAGCCGTAATTTACGCGCTAGCCGGAGATCAGCCGCAAATTTCTGCGCCGATACTCGCGCTTTCACCGCTGTTCGTCGACGCCGATCTGGTCGATGCTGCCGCGACCGGATGTTCCAGCGTGCAAGCAGCGATCGCCAGCCGCGCTACGCTGCCGCGCTCGGTGGCCGCCGCCATCGCCGAAGTAGGATCCGCAGAATCGTGCCTCGTTCTTCTGGAGAATGCTGCGGCAGAAATTGCGCCGTTCTCTAGGGACCGCATCGCCGCGCGCTACGGTCATCTTGCCTCCATCCGGGAATCGCTGCTGTCGCGCGACGACCTTTCCGCCGCCACGCGGCACAGGCTCGTCATGAAGCTGTCGGAGACGCTCGCCGGATTCGTTGCGCGGCGCGAATGGCTCGATACCGATCGCGCTCTGCAGGTCGCGCGGGAGGCTTGCGAGAAGGCAACCGTTGCGCTCGCGGCCGATTCGCCGGAAAGCGAGGTGCGCCCGCTGATTGGTCATCTGCGCGAAAGCGGCCAGCTGACCGCGGGGCTGGTCTTGCGGGCACTGTTGTCGGGCAATGTCGTCATGTTTGAGGAGGCTTTGGCCGAGCTGGCGGACATGCCGGCCGCGCGCGTCTCGGGCCTCATCTACGACGGCGGTTTCGCCGGCCTGCGTGCCTTGTTCGACAAAGCCGGGCTGCCCGCTTCAATCTATCCGGCTTTCAAGGAGGCGATAGGAGCGATGCGCGAGGGCGGCTTTGTCGATGCGCCGTGTGGCGCCGCGCGGTTGCAGCGACGAATGATCGAACGCGTGCTGACCCGCTGCGAAAATGAGGAATTCGGCGAACTGGCGCCGCTCATTACGCTTCTGCACCGATTCGCCACCGAAGCCGCGCGTGACGAGGCCCGACTGTTCTGCGATGACCTCGTGGCGGATGAATTCGATGATCGGCAGCCGCAAGCCGCCTAGTCCAGCCAGGCTGAATGCTGGCGAAACCGACGGCCAGGCATCGGTCCCCCCGCTGGCGCCGGCGCCACGTGGCAGCCGTCAGCCGATCAAGCTGCGGAGCTTGCCTATGGCCCCAGCCTGCCCGGAACGATCGAAGGGGTGAAAATGCTTTCCAGATAATCGGGCCGGAAGCTGTTCTCATGCCTGAGAAATTCATCGGTGACGTCGCGTAAACGTTTGGTGAGGGCGCTGGCGACGTCGGGAAGGTCGGGCCGGCTGTATTCGCGGGCGATGGCGCGCAACGCATCGACATGTTGGTCGAGGAGCGTCAAGGGGACGCGCGCCAACTCGGGCGCGTGTTCGAGGAGCCGGCACAGGCTGTCTGCGACGCCAGCGAGAGCCGGAAACCCGAGGGTCGCGGCCTCGCCTTTGATGTCATGGGCGGCGCGGAACAGTTCGCCATGCGTGGTTTGGGTAAGGCCGAACTGGGCGGCGCTCTGGCGCGCGGCTTCCAGGCGGTCGCATTCGGCATGCATCCAGGTGCCGAACTCGCTCGACAATTCCGCCAGCGCCGCTTCCGCGCGGGCCACCGGGTCCTCATCCGCGTCGGGAGCGACGCTGACGATCGTGCGCAGGCCGTGCGGTGGGGTGATCACCTCGTGATCGGCATAGGTTGCGACCGCAGCAGTCTCCTTCCGGCTCGTCATGTGCTTGTCGCTCCCATCAGTCAGATCGTGACTTTTGCTTTATCGAGCAGGGGCTGTTGCCGGATCGTTTCAGCTTTGCCGTCCTTGCGGCGTTCCGGCCCGGCGTAGTTTGAGTTGCCGTTGCGGCGGCGATCGGGCCCAAAATAAGTGCGGGTCTTGATGAAAGGCCGCGGATTGGCGACGACATTGAGAATGCGCTCGTAGAGCGCTTTGGCGGAAATCGGCTTGGCCAGAAATTCGGTAACGCCGGCGTCCCGCGCCGTGACGATCCGCTTCTTTTCCGAATGCCCCGACAGCATGATGATCGGCACATAGGGATTGGCGTTGGCGCCCGGCTGCCGAATCATCTGCGTCAGCTCCAGGCCGTCGAAGATCGGCATGACCCAGTCGACCAGCACGATGTCCGGCATATAATGGGTGAAGGCTTCGAGTCCGGCAGCGCCGTCCTCGGCCTCATAGACCTCACGCGTGCCAAAACCGTGCAACAGTGTACGCAGGATGCGCCGCATGTGCGCATTGTCGTCGATGACCAGAAATCGCAAGCGATTGAAGTCGATCCGGATCATACCCCGCACGCTACGATTTTGCCGTTAAGGCTCGGTTAAGGATGTGGGCGATCCGTGGAGGGGGGCGGACAGTGCGGGAGAGCCAAAGGTGGCGAAACATCGTGATCAACCCGAAGATCGAGCCGCTCGGGCCGCTTCCTTCTACGCTTCAGCGCCATAGAGACTATGCGGCCCGGCTTGGTTGCGGCGGGCAGAGAGCGTGACGGTGCCAAAGCATTTATTGCTTTTCTCGCCTCACCCCCAGCACAAGCTGTGATGAAAACGAAGGGTTTCGAAGGACTCTGATTTCAGCTTTGTGCGAATACCGGATGTTGCTCGGCTATGCGGCTTTGCGTTTTCAGTAGCCGAATTGTTCTCTCAGGATGCGTTCATCCAGGCTATGGCCGGGATCGAACAGCATGTGCATGGCGATAGAGTGATCCATCTTGATCTCGACCGAAACGACCGAGCGCACCTCCTCGTGGTCGGCAACCGCCGCAACCGGCCGCTTTTCCACTTCGAGCAACTCGATTGTCACCTGCGCTCGATCCGGGAGCAGCGCGCCACGCCAGCGACGGGGCCGAAACGGGCTGATCGGCGTCAGTGCGAGAAGCGGCGCGTCGATCGGTATGATAGGCCCTTGGACCGATAGGTTGTACGCGGTCGATCCCGCCGGCGTGGCCATTAGAATGCCGTCGGCGACCAGATGCGGCAGCCGCTCCTGACCGTCGATGAGGACCCGCAGCCGTGCCGCCTGATAGGTCTGGCGAAAAAGCGAGACTTCGTTGATGGCGTGGTGCCGGTGCAGCCGGCCGGCGGCATCTCGCGCGCGCATCAGCAGGGGATGGATCACGGTGACGCGCGCCTCCTGAAGCCGTTCCTTCAGGCCCGTTTCGGCAAACTCATTCATGAGAAAGCCGACCGTGCCGCGGTGCATGCCGTAGATCGGCTTGCCGGAATTCATGTACCGATGCAGTGTTGCGAGCATCAGTCCGTCGCCGCCCAACGCCACAATCACATCGGCGGCTTCGGGCCGTGCGTCACCGTATCGGCGCACAAGACGCCGCCGCGCCTGCTGCGCCTCAGGCACCGAACTGGCCACGAAGGCGATACGCATGTAGCGGCTTGCGGAGGGGCGTTTGGGCATGGGCTCGGATGTCGCGGCTAGTGTCCCGATTCCGAAGTTCGCGTCATAGTGCGGCACCCTCGTTGCGAACTTCGGAATCGAAAGGACACTAGCAAGTTGTTGATTTAGTGTGGCTTTGGCTCAGAAGTCCGCATAGCGAAACCCACCGTAACAATGATGCGGACTTCTGAACCGTCACACAAGCCGGCTGTGGGCGGCGCGACGCCGCGGGGAGACGAGCATGGAACGCGCGGTTTTCGTCTATACGACCTATCCCTCCATTGTCGAGGCGGAGCGTGCCGGCCGAACGCTGGTCGAGCGGCGGCTGGCGGCTTGCGTCAACATCCTGCCCGGGATGGTCTCATTCTACTGGTGGCAAGGCAAAATCGACCGCGGCGACGAAGTTGTGATGATCGTGAAAACGCGTGCGGGCCTCGCTGACCGCGTACGGGCGGCAGTCAAGGAAATTCACTCCTATTCTACGCCGGCGATCCTGGTCTTGCCGATCGAAAGCGTCGATCCGGATTACCACGCCTGGATTTTGAGCGAGACGCAAGGGCAGGGGACCTGAGCGGGCACCACATGGTCAAGCAGGACGCGCGAAGCACGTCATCAGTCACAAGGTCAAACGACTTCGCCACCGCGGGCTGGTAACTCCCATCGCCGCCTTGGCTTGGCATAGGGCGCCACTGGCGTCCGCCGTGCTGTAGATGGCCTCAGAGGGTCTCGGCGAAGAAGTCGCGCATCAGCATGTACGACTTGCGGCAGAGATTGGCGTCGTAACACGTCGGCCCTGCATTGGCTCCCGGATCGCAGAATGAGTGTACGGCATCGCCAAACGTCATCACCTGCCAATCGACTTTGGCTTCGATGAGTTCGTTCTCGAGTGCCTCCATCATCGGCTTCGGTGTGATCGGATCGGCCCGGCCGTGGATCGCAAGGACCCGGCCTTTGATGTTGCACGGTGTCCCGGCCACCACGGGATTGGGATTGGTGACGTGGAACACCACGATCGCCTTATAATCCGCGCCCGCGCGCGCCTGTTCCAGAACATAGCCGCCGCCGGCGCAATAGCCGATGGCGCCGACTTTTGCGGGGTCGGCGACGCCAAGCTTTTGCACGTCGGTCATCAGCGCATCATACGCCTCGGCGCCACAGCCGATAGTGAAAGCGAGGTCGTCATGGACGGCCAACATGCCGGCCCGCAGTTGCTCCGGCGGTTTTGGTTGGATGCCGTAACCGGCGCCGAACATGTCGGCCATCAGCACCACATAATCCCTGGCGGCAACGCTCCGCGCCTGGCCGATCGTCTCGGGGCATACACCCTTCCAGTCCGGCTGCATGAATACGATCGGCCGCTTCGCTAGCGTCGCGCTCTCGTCGTAGACGATCATGCCTTCAAAAGACCTGCCGCCGTATCGGTACGGCACCTTTCTTTCGACCATCCCATGCTTCTCCTAAAGATTTCGGCGCCGGTCCTTCAGCCAAGTTCCATCATTATACGGAGGCGCACTCGCGGGAAAAGGCAAGACCGATCGCGTGGTGTGGCTTTATCGATCAGCGCTCTTTGAGAATTGCCGTGGATTGCGGCACGGCGCAAATAAGATCGGCCGAGAGGCCACTCTCCGAAAGATAACGTGATATGAAATTGACGTGACAAGGTGCGACAGAAGCATCGCGGTGGTATGCTTTGCGTTACCTCATCGCGGCGCCCGATAGCCTGCCATTAGCTGCCGCTCAAGAATCAAACCAATGCAGGCGGGAGAGGGAGGTTTTTATGTCGAGTGACGGCAGAATCGGTGCTGAGCTCGGGCCTATTATCGGTCAGTCATCGGGCCAAGTCCGCTTCGCAAATACGGTTGGATCAGGCGAAGCCAACGTCGGTGGCGCCGGGACTGCGAGCGCGCCGATGAACCTCGGCATTGTTCAATGCTTCGCGATTGGCTTGTTCATGTTCGGCTTCCCGGCGGCGCTTTTCGGGATGTTCTTCGCCAACAGCTATTCTTGGGCGTTCTGGGCCGTCCTCGGTGTCGCAAGCCTCGTCGTTCCGCCTCTACTCATCTCGGTGATGCACAGTGGCGGCCGCGCTGGCAAGCCGCGCGCCGAATCAAATTAAGTCGAACGAGTTTGATTATCCTCCGGGCCCGGCCCGCCGCTCGCGGCATGCACGATAGCGGTCCCGACAAGGGCCTCAACAGCAGCGCAAGCGTCGGTTGGGGGCTCTATTCGTGCCGCAGCGTCGGGGGGTCCGGTGCCTCGGCAAAGGCAAGCTGCAGGGGCGCCCTTAATGGTCAACAGCTCGGAAGCGAGGCCGTAAAAGCAAAGCGCCCGCACACTGACGGGCGCCTTAATTACCGAGATGCGACCTTGATCAGTTCCGTACGTGCTCCCAAGCCACATGCCGGATATCGGACCGGGCGATCCCAATGTCGGCGAGTTCCCGGTCGCTGAGGTTGGAGAGCTCTCGGACGGCAGACCCATACTGCCTCCAGGACTGAACGAGGCGAATAAAGGAAATAAGCATTTTTGCTCCTTTCTTCGGCTATTCGCCGAAACACGGAACTTATATAAATCGTCTGCACTGCGATGCACAATAAATTGCTGCATCGCAGCTAATCAGGTGAAGCGGGCTCATTGGTGATGTTCCAATCCCCCTTTATTGTTCCGCTTTCGCCCCTATTCGGCCATCGCCCGATCCTGTCTCTGCCGAACTTACGGAAAGATACTCCGTGCGCATTATTGTACGAGTCGCGGGGAGTAATGATGGGGACTACGCAGGATCACCGCCGTCACGCGGAGGAGTGCGTTGCGATGGCGCAGCGCTCGGACGATGAGGGCGACAAAGCTCTGTGGCTGACATTGGCTCAATCCTGGGTGCGTCTGGCCGAGCATGTCGCGCGCGGCCCCTTGCCGGTGGAAGAGCACGACCGGCGAGAGACTGCTGACGCCGCGTCACCGGGCGAGGAATAGCCCGGAAGGCCGCGCGTCGCTCGGGACGCGTATTGTGGCTTTGGCGTTATCGCTTTGGCGTTATCGCTTTAGAGCTTGGTGTTGGCTGGCGCGCGCCGCGTGCAGCAAGAGCTGACACCAAGGGTCACCTGCCATTTGCACTGAGCACATTTTGACAAGCTCGGCTTATCCTCGATCGGTTCCGTTCCAGGCAGCCAAGGATCGAGAACACATCGTCTTGGTTCCGGGCGAGTTCGGCGCGGCAAAACCTGACCACATCCGGACGGCAGGCGGCGCGTTCGTGTTCGCTTCCCGGCAAAGCCGGTGCGGCCGGTTGCGACGGGAACTGTGCCAGGCTGACGGCTCCGCTCGCGAGCAGCAAAGCCAAGCTGAGAGCCGGAATACGATACATGAGTCCTCCTCCGCAGGGCGTTCGACCCGATGCATTGACCAGGACCTCAAAGCTCTCGGACAATCCGCTTTCGCGCAACGTCTGCCCCGCTTATCCCCTGATGATTTTGGCGTGACAGCCTCTCTCACACACGGACCCCGCTTGCGTTGCGAGGCAGCACAGCGATACACCTCACATTGCGGGCGGTTAGCTCAGCTGGTAGAGCGTCTGCTTTACACGCAGGATGTCGGCGGTTCGAGTCCGTCACCGCCCACCACAACTCCTCTGTGTCTGGCCCGAAGATAGCGGCAACAGAGCCACTCCTAAAGGAATGACAGCCCGTACGAGGGGGAGCGCCGCGCGTTCCGCTCGGCAGGCCCAATCATTCCCCGAGCGAACGGATCGCACGGTAGCGTCAACAGAACTGAAAACAGACGACGGATGATTAGACGGCAAGCCGTGCAACAACAGTCGTCCGTTCTCCCTTCCGGACTTCAGATCGCTTCCTTGAGTTCTTTCGAAGCGCGGAAGGCCACTTTCTTGCTGGCCTTGATCTGAATGGGTTCACCCGTCGCGGGATTGCGCCCCATGCGCGCAGCACGCTTGCGGACCTGCAAAATGCCGAGCCCGCCGATGCGAATGCGTTCGCCCTTTTTCAGGTGCTTGACGATGTCGCCAACGAAGCCGCCGAGGATGGCTTCGGCTTGCTTTTTCGACAGCTCGTTATCTTCGGCGATGTTTGCCGCAAGATGCTTCAATGTCACAGTAGTGGCTGGTTTGGATGCCATAAAACCCTCCTCGATGAAGCGTTGGCGGGCGAAAAGTGCCCCTCAACTGCGTTGCAGTTAGACGATTCGGCTTGCTCTGACCACGCTTGTTTTGCCGATTCCACCGATGTTTTTCGATGGCCGACCCCTATCTCGGGGCATTCTGTGGCGAGCGCAAGGCACAGCTTGAGCGGCGATTTGGGCCCGAAATCCTTGACTCGAAGTGGCCTGGGCCTTAACTGCGCAACGCGCCCGCGGGGGCGTAGCTCAGTTGGTTAGAGCGTCGGCCTGTCACGCCGAAGGTCGCGGGTTCGAGTCCCGTCGCTCCCGCCATTCCTCCAAAAATTCAATGGCTTAGTCTGCGGGAGCGTTGCTATTCCGGCGGTTGCGCCGTCTTCGGCCAGCTTGATTGATGAACCTTTAGGAGGACATCGGCGCGGACCTGTCACCGGCGCGGCCGCTGTCCCGGCGTTCGTCAAACCGTGCTAGCGTTCTGTGGAGAAGATCAAGACAAAGGGATGAAGCCCGCGGCGGCGACATTCTTGCCTGCTCGTTCGCGGAGCACCTGAAGTTTGGGGTCGGCGGCTAGCCTGACAATCCGCAGGGCCGTCCGGTTTGATGGCGTTTCCTTTCTGAAGGAATTGCATGACCGTTCGGCTGAGTGATCGCCGCCGCCCGGTTCCTGCTGCGGCAAAATCGATTGTTCCTTTCAGGAAGGCCAGCGCTGCCACAATCTGGCCGACCTGAGCAGCCAAGGCAATGCGGCACGACACACTCGCCAATCGGCTAAAGCATAGAATGTGCCGGGGCCTTGATGCGACCAATGCTCACGAGGGACCAAACAGCCAGCAGTAGCATGAAAGTTGCTGCTCGTCATCGTGGGAGACGCGCAGGTTAGGCGCGGGCTCTTCCTGTTGCTTGCGCAGGAGCGAGCCGGTCCTTGGATGCGGGGAACGCTAAGAATACACGTATTGGAAAAGGGCGAAGATTCGCGCCGGCCGTGACACTTAAGCGAACCCGGCCGGCAACGGTGCGCTCGTGACGCGGTGCTGTGCGCCCGTCCGCTAACCCACGGAGACCTTGCGTGAAGAACTTGGTTGCAATGCTGGCCACGGTCTGGCGGCTTGCCGTGCCTTACTTTCGGTCAGAGGATCGCTGGCCCGGCCGCATTCTGCTTGGCTCGGTGATTGGGATCGAGCTGTCGCTGGTGGCCATTCAGGTCATCCTCAACGAATGGTATAATCGATTTTACAACACCCTGCAGAATCATCACTGGAGCGCGTTCGTCAGCGCCATCGTGTTTTTCTGCGTGATCGCCGCGATCTATACGGTGCTCACGGTCTATCAAACCTACCTTAATCTGTGGCTACAGATCCGTTGGCGACGATGGATGACGGAAGTCTATCTGCAGCGATGGCTTGACAAGGCCAATCACTACCGGATGCAGCTTCTCGGCGACGCCGCTGACAACCCCGATCAGCGCATCGCCGACGATCTGCAGATGTTCGTGCAATACACGATCTCGATCGGCGTGGGATTGCTCAGCTCCTGCGTTTCGCTCGCTTCCTTCGTCGTCATTCTGTGGACGCTGTCGGCTGCCGCGCCGCTGCATCTGTTCGGCACGAACTTCGCCCTGCCGGGGTATCTGGTATGGGCGGCGCTGATCTATGCCGTGATCGGCACCTGGCTCACGCACAAGATCGGTTGGCCGCTCATTCCGCTGAACTTTCAGCAACAGCGTTTCGAAGCAGATTTCCGCTTCAACTTGGTCCGCACGCGCGAGCATTCCGAGCAGATCGCGGCGCTGCACGGCGAAAGCGCGGAGAACGGGCGACACCTCAACCGCTTCGGCCGGATCGTGACGAATTGGATCGCGATCATGAATCGACAGAAGACCCTCACCTTCTTCACGGCCAGCTATTCGCAGGCTTCGGTGATCTTCCCCTACCTGATGGTGAGCCCGGCTTATTTCTCGGGGGCGATCCAGCTTGGCGGCCTGATGCAGACGGCGTCAGCTTTCAACAGCGTGCAAAGCGCGCTGTCATATTTCATCAACTCGTACACGCAGATCGCCGAATGGCGCGCGGTCATCTCGCGTTTGACGGGATTTGAAGAGGCGATCGATACGGCGCGGACTGCCGCGGCCAATCCGTCGGCGATCGAGGTGGTATGGCGCGACAAGGCTGCCGCCGTCGCCATCGAGCGTCTCGACGTATGCCTACCGGGCGGCGGCAAACTCGTCGACGCCGACCAGATCGCATTGACGCCCGGCGAGCGCGTGCTGGTCACTGGACCATCTGGAGCTGGTAAATCGATCCTGTTCCGGGCTATCACGGGAATCTGGCCATTCGGCTCAGGGCGCGTGACGATACCAACAACTGCGAAAGTCATGCTGCTGCCGCAGCGGCCTTATTTCCCGGTGGGAACGCTCGCCGCGGCATTATCCTATCCGGCCGAGATCGGCGCCTTTGACGACGGGCCGATCGCCGAGGTTCTGTGCGCCGTGGGTCTTCGAAGCCTTCTGCCCCGAATTTACGATGAGGATCACTGGAACCGGATTCTGTCGCTCGGCGAGCAGCAGCGGCTTGCAATCGGGCGCGCGCTTCTCCATGCGCCCGATTATCTTTTCCTCGACGAGGCGACGGCGTCGCTCGACGAGCCGGCCGAGGCCATGCTTTATCGCCTATTGCACACGAAGCTAGCGGAGACGACCATCATCTCGATCGGCCATCGCTCGACGCTTGGAAGCTTCCACGACCGTCGGATGATGCTAGTGCCCGGTGAGGCGGGCCATCGGGTCGAGGAACTCACCTTTGCCTCGGCGGCCGAATAACATCGTTAAAGAGCTCAAGGACAGTGCCGTAACGCTCAGACGGCCTCGAGAATCTTGTCCGTTTTGGAGCTGAAGCGGTAGCGCGGAATGGCGTCGAGATCGGTGCCAGTGATTCGGACGACCCAGGCCTTTTGCGGGTGCGCGGTCGAATGAATGGCGCCGGATGCATAGCCGCGGGTCTGGCCGGGACCCAGCGCATATTGCCTGGTCTTCTCCAAGACCGCGCCCGCCTCGGACTCCGGGTTGATTCGCCGCCACTCGGTCATTTCGGTGATGCCGCGAGCGGTTCCGTAGATTGCCCACGAGGCGCCATGACTATGCGGCTTGCCGACCTTGCCGCCTTCCTGAACATGGGCGAGGACGTAAGCGCCGGTATCCGGATCATGCCAAAGTTCGCGCCGGCCGATCGGAGTATCTTCGGAAAATGTTTCGGCAACAAAATCGCCGTTGTTGAGAAGCTCCGTGAGTTTGCGCGCGATGTCCGGCAGCCCGTTCTGCCCTTTTGTTTTAAGCGTCGCCGACAAATCTTTGCAGAAGTCGTCAAGAGTATAGGGCACCGCTGATCTCCGCTGTGTTGATCCTTGCCGCTGCGGCCGGTCGCAGTGTCGCTCCGGCCTGGCCGGCGGTCAATGGCGAGCCGGACCGACAAGCTTGTTGTAACGATCGATAACCTCGTGCGGCGTGGCTGCGGCCCTGGCGATCGCGTTGTGAACCGCGTCACCGTCGATCGGACTCATGTCGATACCAAGCTGCTGCGCCGTCGCGATCACGCTCGGATCGCTGCACATATTCATGAAAGCTGCCTGCAGCGCCTTGGCGCGGTCGGCAGGCACGTGCGGCGGCGCCGCGAACGGCAGGGAGATGAAGAATTGCAGGTCGGCAAAATTGAGCAATGCTCGCGCGCTCGGGTCGGTCGTAAGCTCGTAGGCAGTCGGGATGTCGGCAAAATCGGGGTGCCGGGTCCTGCGTCCGAATTGCATCAGGGCTCGGAACGCATGCTGGTTCCAGAGCGTGCGCTGCCCGGTTCGTACCGAGCTATACCCCACGAGCTGGCCGTCGATCTCGCCGCGCTGCATGGCAAGAAAGAGCGGCGCCGCGCCGGTATAGCCGCTGACGACTTTCACATGGAGGCCCAGAATGTCCTTCGCGATGCTGGCATAGATCACATTGCTGGACGCAGTGTTGTCGCCGCCGAGCGTGATCGCCTTGCCGGCCTCTCTCAGTTCGCCCACCGATTTGATCGGATTCGCGGCCATCACCAGCATCAGGTAAGCATCATTGGCGTACGACGAGAGACTCCCGAGCCACGTGAGCTTCTCCGGATCGAAGTGCACGTTCGGATCGCCCTGGGCGGCCAGAAGCGGCACGGCACGCTCGAGCTTGGCGATGACCGTGCCGTCCTGCGGATCGACGTTGGCGAGGCGGTTGGCCGCGGTAATGCCGCCGGCGCCAGGCTGGTTCTCGACCACGATCACAGGATGCCCAGGAATGTATTTGCCGAGATACCGCGCCACGAACCGCGCCGAGATATCATTGATGCCGCCGGGGGCGGAGCCGACCACCATGGTAATTTGCCGGCCTTTGTAGAACTGCTCGACTGGCTGCCCACCGGCCGAACTTGCGGCGGCACAGGCGGTAACTCCGCCCAGCAGGCTCATCGCCGCGCGACGGGTCACCACGATCATTTTTTCCTCCCGGCCGCTCTTTGGGCGCGTTGCCCTTGGCGATCGAATTAAGGGAAGGCCGAGAGCAGCTGGCCATATCCTGTCACCGGCTGGCGCACATGCAAGCGCTTCTGGATTTTCCATACCCGCGCCGGCACCGGGTGCACGACAGGGACCTGGAGGTCCTGCTCGAGCATTTCGATGATATTGAGCGTGCGCCAGCCCGATCCAAGCATGTAGATGGCGTCGGCGCCCTTGGCCTTGAGGAAGTTCCTTTTGACGTGGCCGTACACCTGCTCGCCAGATAGGTTTTGAACTTCGTTGAAGGGCACGGCGATTCCTTCCATGCCGCGCACCGCAAAGCCCGCGTCGCGAAAATATTCGGCGAACAGCGCGTTGAGATTCGGCGGGAAATAGGTAGCGCCGACAAAGCTCTTGGCCCCGAGCGCGCGAAGTGCGTTCACGTGGTTCTGCGCCACGCTCATGATCGGCACCTTGTATTTCTTCTCCCAGGCTTTGACGATCTTCGCTTCGCCTTTGCGACCGAGTACCATGAACGGCGGAGCGCCATGCGGATGAATGAGATCGCATTTTTCCTCGGCGAGCACGGCGATGAGTTTCTCGTAGTGCGGCATCATGGTATGAAACTCGTCGGCGGTGCCGCGTCGGATGTTCAAAAAAAGCGGAATGAGGCCTATGCCTTCGGGCAGAAGCCGGCAGACCTCTTCGGTTACGCCCGGACGCATGGTCGGATTGATCATGCCGACCACGCCACGCCATGAGGAAAACGCCATGAGAAAGAACCTTTCGCGACCGGAACCGCCAAGGTCGAGAACATAGCACGTTGGGGCGGTAGGGCAGGGATGAGCAAAACGCCCCTTGCTGGCGACCTCGTCCGACGTGCCATTGAATGCGCGATGTGCGATCAAATGCCAGCCTTGAACCGGTGCGAATGGGGCCCTACGGTGCGCCGACCGGAATGGGGACGAGACGGCAGTCGTTGGCATCGGGACGGCAACAATCTTGATTGACAGAGGGAGAGTGGCGTTGCCTGCGAAGATCGGCTTCGCGTGGCTGGTGGCGGGTGCCTTGCTGGTGCTGAGCGCAGCGGGCGCTAACGCGCAATGGTGGCGCGCGTCACCTTCGGTGGCGCCTGCTAAACAAACGCCTGCCAAGCAAATGGCGCAGGCGCAATCGTCAACGGGCGATTCACCCCAGCGCACAACGGCCACTTACGAAGATTGGATCGTGCAGTGCGAGACCACGACCAAACCCTCTGTGAAAAAACCTGCGACATGGCACAGACCACGCAGGTCAAGGGCCGGGACGTTCCGTTTTCCAGGGTTGCCCTCGCGCATTCGGTCAAAGGTCAGCCGGTCAAGCTGGTCGTGCAGGTGCCGATCAACGTGTCCTTCGCCCAGCCCGTTGTCATTCGGACAAGCGACGCGGACCCCGGTATTTCAGCGCCATTCGCGCGCTGCATTCCGAGCGGCTGCTTCGCCGAATTCGAACTTAAGGACGATCTGCTGAAAAAGTTCCGAGCCGCCTCGGGTGTGGGCAAGCTTTCCTTCCCGCAAGCCTCGGGCCAGGAAATCAACGTGCCCCTGTCGTTCAAGGGTTTCAACCAGGCATTCGAAGCGCTCGCGCGCGAATGATCACCCCCGATAAATCGGTGCTGGTTGAGTGAAGAAGCTCCACAGGATGTGATAAACCAGCGCGTAGTTTTTCTGCTGAAAGCTCGCGTGCGATATGCCCGGCATCACGGCGAAATGCTTGTCGGGATTGGGCAGCTTCTCGAAGAATGCCATCAGATCGCCAAAGCCGGCAATGCCGTCCCATTGTCCGCGCATGATCAGCGTCGGAACGGTAATCTTGGTCGGATCGACCACCGGAAGATGGGCGCACATGTCGACGTAGGTGCCGGTTGGCACCGATGTGTCGAGCGCGACCACCGCATCGGCGAAGGCATCGATGACCTTCTCCTCGGCGGTGCCGGGATGGTCGCGGTCGAAGATCGAATGAACGAACGCCTTGTCGATCGGGCGGCGGTTCCTTGCCTGGAATTCGGGAAGCTTCTTGCGGCGCTCGGCAAGTGTGGGCGAGCCTTCGCCGGTCCACACCATGGCATCGAGGGCGAGCCGGCCGACGAGTTCGGGATGGCGCCGGGCGAACAAGGCCGCGCGGAGCGCGCCGGATGAGATGCCGTAGACGAGCAGCGGCCGCTTTCCGCGAAGCTTGTGGATATACGCCGCCGCGGCAAGGCAATCGTCGGCGCCTTGCGCGATCGGAGCATTATTGTCGCGGTCCTTGGTGGAGCGGCCGTAGCCCTCCATGTCGACGCTCCAGCAGTCAAAGCCGCGGCGCGCGAAATGATCCATCGCCGACGAATCGGGCCGCCCTGCCACGTGCAGATCGAAGGTCGGCTGCCCGGCCATGGACGAGCCGTGGACGAACAAAATAGTGCCGGCGGCGTTATTCGCATCGCCGGTGCATTTCTCGAACAGAAACAGCCTTACCTCGCCATCCCTGGTCGTCCAGTGGTCCTCGCTCTTGATTGGAGCCGAGCGGTTGGTGATTTCGTCCATGCTTGCACCTTAATTGATCAGCGTTATGTGGTTTTCCTTGATCACCTTCGCCCATTTGTCGATCTGCGCCTGCATGAAGGCGGCGAATTGGGGCTGGGTCATCACCATCGGGGTTGCGCCCTGCTTTTCCCAAGCCTGCTTGATGTCGGACCGCTTCAGTATTCCGGTGATGGTGGTGTGGAGCAGATCGATAATGGGTTCCGGCGTGCCTTTGGGCGCCATGAGGCCCACCCATTGGGTGAACTCAAAGCCATGGACGGTTTCGGCGATCGTGGCTACATCCGGCAAGATGGGCGAACGGGTCAAGCCTGTTGTGCCAAGCGCGCGCACTTTGCCGGCTTTGACGAAGGGCGCCATGGTAGGGATTGAATCGAACAATATCTGAATCTGGCCGCTCAGAATATCGACGCGCATGCCGGTCGAACCTTTGTACGGCACGTGCACGATGTTGATCCCGGTCAGATTCATCAAAAGCTCGGCGGCCATGTGATAATTCGACCCCGGTCCGGACGAACCGAAGTTCAGCGTTCCCGGCTTGGCCTTCGCCAACGCTATCAGTTCGGAGACATTCTTGGCCGGGACCGACGGATTGACGACCAGCACCAAATCGTTGTCTTCCAGGGGCGCGATCGGGACGAGATCCCGGAGTAGCGCATAAGGTTTATTCTTGTAGAGCGTCTCATTCACCGTCTGCGTGCTACTCGCCAACAACAACGTGTATCCATCGGGCGCGGATTTGGCGGCCAACTCGGTGCCGATGGTGGTGCCGGCGCCCGGATGGTTCTCCACGACGAAGGACTGGTGAAGAGACTTTTGCAGCTCGACGGCGAGCGCGCGGATGTAGACGTCGGCTGGCCCGCCGGCGCCGAACGGCACGATGATCCTGACCGGCCGCGACGGATAGTTGGCGGCGCGAGCCGGCAGCCACGAGGAAGAAACAGCGGCGGCGGACGCCAAGGCTGCGAAAACCCGCCGTGAGATGGCGTTGGGACGTGTCATGGATTCTTCTTCTCCGCTGGATCAGTTCAACGTCACCCCGGTCAGGCGGATAACATCGCCCCAGCGTTTGTACTGGGAAACGATAAAGCCGGCAAAATCGGCAACCGATTCCGGCTGCGGTTCTCCGCCCAGTGTCATGATCTTGCTCCTGAGTTCCGGGGTCGCGAGGCCTTGGTTTACCACCGCGTTGATCTTGTCGACGATGCCGGGAGGCGTTCCGGCGGGCGCGACGATAGCCTGCCAGGAATCGGGCGGCATTCCGGGATAGCCGGCCTCGTCCATGGTTGGCAGGTTGGGGAGTTCCGGGATGCGGTGAGGGCTTGTCACGGCGAGCGCGCGCAATTGTCCGGATTTAATGAAAGGCATGATGCCGGTCGTGCCCTCGAAGGTCATATTCATCTGGCCGGACAGGACATCGGTTGTGGCCTGGGAGGCGGACTTGTAGGGCACAAAGACGATTTTGGCGCCGGTGATGTGCTTGAACATTTCGCCACTCAGATGCGGCGGCGTGCCAATGACCGCCCCATAATTCAACTTGTCGGGATGGGCTTTGGCGTAGGCCACGAGTTCCTTCACGCTGTGGACCGGGATCGACTTCTGAACCGCGAGCACCAGAGGCGCCGACGAGACCAGCGCCACGGCAGTGAATGCCTTGAGCGGATTTATTCCGGCGTTCTTGTAGAGCTGGGGGCTGATCGAGAGCGAACCCGCAGTCCCCGCGAGGAGGGTATAACCGTCCGGCGGGGAGGTGGCGACCAGTCTGGCCGCAAGCGTGCCGCCAGCGCCCACGTGGTTCTCGATCACGACGGGCCCGAGGTGCTCGGACAGGTAGGCGCCGATGATCCGCGCCGCCACGTCCGGCGGGCCCCCCGGCCCGAACGGCACGATGAGCTTGATCGGATGGTCGGGAAATGTCTCCGCGGCGCCAGCCATTGGGACGCCCAGCGCAATCACCCCAGCCAGCGCCACTGCTTTAAGCGCGCAAACGACTTTCGGTTCTACTGTTGCGCCGCGCATCGGCATCCTCCTCATCCGCATTGTTCCGGCTTTCGCCTTCGGCGAGATCGTAACATCGGCTTCGACAACGGCGCCAATGTTGAGATCGACACACAGCCCCGCCTTGCACCTTGTTGTGCACTGCGCTAAGGGTCGCAGCGTTCGATTTGCAGGCGAATCTGCTGACTTTTTGCGGCAAATCGGCGCCCGCTCTTTACCTCTCTGCCGCCCGCCGACAGGTAAGGGGAGGGCCTCCAGTGACTGACCCCGCCGTCACCGACAGAGTCATCCTAGAGGGAGGCAACTGCGAATGACCGACCAGAAGGCTTCTAGATGAACCAGTCGATCAGTCAGGTGTTGATCGCTTACATTCCGCTCATCGTTTTCATCGGTGTGGCGGCGGTGATCGGGCTTGCGCTCCTGGCGTCGGCCTTTCTCGTCGCCTACAAGCAGCCTGACCCGGAAAAACTCTCCGCCTATGAATGCGGCTTCAACGCTTTCGACGACGCGCGGATGAAGTTCGACGTTCGCTTCTACCTCGTCGCGATATTGTTCATCATTTTCGATCTGGAAGTGGCTTTTCTGTTTCCGTGGTCGGTGACATTCGGACATGTCGGCATCTATGGCTTTTGGGCGATGATGGTTTTCCTTGCGATCCTGACGATCGGCTTTATCTATGAGTGGAAAAAGGGAGCGCTCGAATGGGACTGAGCGAACCCGCGATTGCCGCGCCGCGCCAGCAGATCCTCGATCCGCGTACCGGCAAGCCGGCAGTCGCGAAGGATGCATATTTTTCCGAGCTGAACAGCGAACTCGCCGACAAGGGCTTCCTGGTCGCGGCGGCAGACGATCTTATCGCTTGGGCGCGCACCGGCTCGCTGATGTGGATGACGTTCGGACTTGCCTGTTGCGCGGTCGAAATGATGCAGATGTCCATGCCGCGCTACGATGCCGAGCGGTTCGGTTTCGCGCCGCGCGCCTCGCCCCGGCAATCGGATGTGATGATTGTGGCGGGGACTCTGACCAACAAGATGGCGCCGGCGCTGCGAAAGGTCTACGACCAGATGCCGGAGCCGCGGTACGTGATCTCGATGGGATCGTGCGCCAACGGTGGCGGCTATTACCATTACTCCTACTCGGTTGTGCGCGGTTGCGATCGCATCGTGCCGGTTGACATCTACGTGCCGGGCTGTCCGCCGACCGCCGAAGCCCTGTTGTATGGCGTGCTGCTCCTGCAGAAGAAAATCCGCCGCACCGCGACGATCGAACGCTGAAATGGACGAAACCCTCGACAAGCTCGGCCGGATGATTACTGGCGCGCTTTCGCCGGCGGCATTCGGCCATTCGGTCGCGCATCACGAACTGACCGTGCACGCACAGGCCGCGGAGATCGTGAACGTCATGCGCTTTTTGCGCGACGATCCTCGTTGCCAGTTCTGGAGCCTGATCGATATAACGGCGGTAGATTGGCCGGGCCGCGAAGCGCGCTTCGAGGTCGTCTATCATCTGCTGTCGCCGAAGCAGAACGTCCGCATTCGCGTGAAAGCGGCGACCGCCGAGACGACGCCGGTGCCATCGATCATTGCTGCTTTTCCCGCCGCCGATTGGTTGGAGCGGGAGATCTACGATCTCTATGGCATCGTGTTCACCGGCCATCCGGACATGCGACGGATCCTCACCGATTACGGCTTCGAGGGTCATCCGCTGCGCAAGGACTTTCCGCTCACCGGCTTTGTCGAGGTGCGCTACGACGACGAACTCAAGCGCGTGGTCTACGAACCCGTGAAGCTGACGCAGGAATTTCGCAATTTCGATTTCCTCTCGCCCTGGGAAGGCACCGACTACCTGCTGCCGGGCGATGAGAAAGCGAAGTCCGACGGCGGACAGGGGACGTGAGATGAAAGGGACCCTCACGCCCGGACTTGCGCATCGCTTCGCCTACAAAGTACCGGAAAACAAGACGGTGCCCTATACCTATCCCGAAGCGCCCGAAATTGCCTCCATGCCGAAGGTGTTTGCGACCGGCAACATGATTGTTCTGATGGAATGGACTTGCGCGCAGCTTCTGGGCCCGCATCTCGACGCCGGCGAGGGCAGTCTCGGTGTGCATGTCGATGTCAGTCACCTTGCGGCGACACCGCCCGGCATGATCGTAACGGTCGATGCGGAGGTGGAAAAGGTCGTTGGCAACCGCATCACATTCAAGGTCAAGGCGCACGATGGCGTCGACCTGATTGGCGAAGGTCGCCACGATCGCTTCGTGGTGATCTGGGACAAATTCAACGCGCGCGTTGCCGCCAAGGCGAAGAACGCGGCGGAAATTCAGATGGCTTGACGATGTCGGATGCCGCCACCCGCAACTTCACCATCAATTTCGGGCCGCAGCATCCGGCGGCGCACGGGGTGCTTCGTCTCGTGCTCGAACTCGACGGCGAAGTGGTCGAAAGGGTCGATCCGCATATCGGACTCTTGCACCGCGGCACCGAAAAGCTGATCGAGCAGAAGACCTATCTGCAGGCGATTCCATATTTCGACCGGCTCGATTACGTGGCGCCGATCAATCAGGAACACGCGTTCTGTTTGGCCGCGGAAAAGCTGTTGGGCGTGGAGGTACCAAGGCGCGCCCAGATCATCCGTGTGCTCTACTGCGAGATCGGCCGCTTGCTCTCGCACCTCCTCAACGTCACCACGCAGGCCATGGATGTGGGCGCGCTCACGCCGCCGCTGTGGGGATTTGAGGAACGCGAAAAACTGATGGGATTTTACGAGCGCGCATCCGGTTCGCGCATGCATGCGGCCTATACCCGGGTCGGCGGCGTGCATCAAGACCTGCCGCCGAAGCTGATCGACGATATCGAGGCGTTCTGCGATCCTTGCCTCAAAGTGTGCGACGATCTCGAAGTGCTGCTCACCGGTAATCGCATTTTCCAGCAGCGCAACGTCAACATCGGCGTCGTGTCGCTTGCCGACGCCTGGGCACGCGGTTTCTCCGGCGTGATGGTGCGCGGGTCCGGCGCCGCCTGGGATCTGCGGCGTGCGCAGCCCTATGAGATCTATTCCGAGCTTGAGTTCGACATTCCGGTCGGCAAGAACGGCGACAATTACGACCGTTATCTCATCCGCATGGAAGAAATGCGCCAGTCGGTCCGGATCATGAAGCAGTGCATCGAGAGGCTGCACGCGACGCCCGGTCCGGTGATGATCGAAGACCATAAGATATCGCCGCCGCGCCGGGGCTCGATGAAGCGGTCGATGGAATCCCTGATCCATCATTTCAAGCTCTATACGGAGGGATTCAAGGTGCCGCCTGGCGAGGTTTATGCCGCCGTGGAGGCGCCCAAGGGCGAATTCGGCGTATATCTGGTGGCAAACGGAACAAATAAACCGTACAAGTGCAAAATTCGGGCGCCGGGCTTTGCCCATCTGCAGGCGATGGACTTTCTCTGCCGCGGGCACATGCTGGCCGACATCTCGGCAATCCTCGGAAGCATCGACATCGTATTCGGTGAGGTGGACCGATGAGCGTGCGTCGCCTTGCCGAAAAGCAGCCGCCGAGCTTCGAATTTACAGCGGAGAATTTGGCATGGGCAAAAGCGCGAATTGAGCAATATCCGCCGGGACGGCAGCAGTCCGCTGTCATTCCTATTCTGTGGCGGGCGCAGGAACAGTGCTGCGGCTGGCTGCCGCAGAAGGCGATCGAGGCGGTCGCCGACATGCTCGGCATGGCGAAAATTCGCGTGCTCGAGGTCGCAACCTTCTACACCATGTTCAACCTGTCGCCGGTCGGAAAATACCACGTGCAGTTCTGCGGCACGACGCCATGCGTGCTGCGCGGCGCCGATGGGCTGAAGAAAGTGCTGCGTCGCCTGATCGGCGAAGAGAACGAGGTCAGCGCCGACGGCAAATTCTCCTGGGTCGAGGTCGAGTGTCTGGGAGCCTGCGTCAACGCACCGATGGTGCAGATCAATGCCGATTATTACGAGGACCTGACGCCGGAAAGTCTGATCAGGATCATCAACGGCCTTTCGGACGGCAAGACCCCTAAACCGGGGCCGCAGATTGATCGCGTTAATTCCGCTCCCATTGGACGGCCAACGACGCTGACCGACCCGTCGCTGTACGCGGACAGCGAAAGGTCAGGACCGGTGAGCGGTGCTTTGCTCGACGACAATGCCAAAAAGCCCGGCGCAGCCGCGAATGTTCATGAAGCACCGATCCCAAAGCCGCCGATCGCGGACGCAACCGACCGAAGGCGCCAGTAATGCTTGCCGACAAGGATCGCATCTTCAAAAATCTTTACGGCCAGCACGATTGGGGCCTTGAGGGTGCTCGTGCCCGCGGTGCCTGGGATGGCACCAAGGGCATTCTTGCCAAAGGCCGCGATGGTCTGGTCAACGAGTGCAAGGCCTCTGGCCAGCGCGGCCGCGGCGGCGCCGGATTTGCGACCGGGTTGAAATGGTCATTCATGCCCAAGGACTCGCAGGGCCAGCCACATTATCTCGTGGTCAATGCCGACGAATCTGAACCGGGCACCTGCAAGGACCGCGAGATCATGCGGCACGATCCGCACCTTTTGATCGAAGGCTGCCTGATCGCCGGCTGCGCCATGGCTGTCCAGACGTGCTACATCTACATCCGCGGCGAATTCATCCGCGAGCGGGAGCGGCTCGAGGCGGCGGTCGCGCAGGCCTATGAGGCCAAGCTCATCGGCAAGAACAACATCCACGGTTTCGATTTCGATATTATCGTGCATCACGGCGCCGGCGCCTATATCTGCGGCGAGGAGACGGCGCTGCTTGAAAGCCTCGAAGGCAAGAAAGGAATGCCGCGCCTGAAGCCGCCGTTCCCGGCCAATATGGGCCTCTATGGCTGTCCGACCACCGTCAATAACGTCGAAACGATTGCGCAGGTGCCCGACATCATGCGCCGCGGCGCCGCGTGGTTTGCCGGCATCGGACGCAAGAACAATACCGGGACCAAGCTTTATTGTATTTCGGGCCATGTCGAGCGGCCGTGCAACGTTGAAGAAGAAATGGGCATTCCGCTGCGCGAGCTGATCGATCGTCACGCCGGCGGCGTGCGCGGCGGCTGGGACAATCTGCTGGCGGTCATTCCCGGCGGCTCGTCGATGCCGCTCATTCCGGCCGGCCCCGACCAAGCCGATACGCTGCTTATGGATTTCGACGGCTGCCGCGACAAGAAGTCGGCGCTTGGCACCGCTGCGGTCATCGTGATGGACAAGTCCGCCGACATCGTGCGGGCGATGGCGCGCATCTCCTATTTCTATAAGCACGAGAGCTGCGGCCAATGCACGCCCTGCCGCGAAGGCATGGGCTGGATGTGGCGCGTGCTGTCGCGCATGGCGGAAGGCCGGGCGCACAAGCGCGAGATCGATATGCTGATGGAGGTCACGACTCAGATCGAAGGCCACACCATCTGTGCCTTCGGCGACGGCGCCGCCTGGCCGGTGCAGGGCCTCATTCGCCACTTCCGGCCGGAGATCGAGCGCCGCATCGACGAATATACGCGCCACGCCGACGACGAAGCCGTGCGCGACCCCGTTCAGCAGGCGGCGGAGTAAAGTCATGGCATTCCAGATGAACGACATTCCGATATCGAGACCCGTCGTCGCCGAGGCTATCGCCGGCTGCCTGCATAAATGTGATCGTGCGCTCAACGAGCTATTGATCGATACGAAGGGCGTCATGCCGGAGTCGGAATGGAACGTGCTGAGGCGAGGTGTTGGCGAAATTCTCGCTACGAGCATGTTCTATCTTTGGGCTGCCCTTGTGAAGCAACATCCGCGGTTTGAAAGAGAGGCGTTCGGTGAGCCGGCGAAGGGTCAGCAATGACCAAGCTCGTCGTCGACGACAAAGAGATTGACATCCCGCCGGAGTACACGCTGCTCCAGGCGTGCGAGGCCGCGGGCGCGGAAATTCCGCGCTTCTGCTTCCACGAGCGGCTGTCGATCGCCGGCAATTGCCGTATGTGCCTGGTCGAATTGGTGGGGTCGCCAAAGCCGGTCGCGAGTTGTGCCTGGGGTGTGCGCGACTGTCGGTCCGGGCCCAAGGGAGAGCCGCCTGAAGTGCGGACACGCTCACCCATGGTCCGCAAGGCGCGCGAAGGCGTGATGGAATTCCTGCTGATCAACCATCCGCTCGATTGCCCGATTTGCGATCAGGGTGGGGAATGCGACCTGCAGGACCAGTCGATGGCCTACGGCGCCGATGCTAGCCGCTTCCGCGAGAACAAGCGCGCGGTCGAGGACAAGTATCTCGGCGCGCTCGTCAAGACGTCGATGAACCGCTGCATCCAGTGCACGCGCTGCGTCCGCTTCGCCGCCGATGTTGCCGGCGTGCCGGAGCTTGGCGCCACCGGGCGCGGCGAGGACATGGAGATCACGACTTATCTGGAAGAGGCGATGACGTCCGAATTGCAGGGCAATGTCGTCGATCTCTGCCCAGTCGGGGCGCTCACCGCCAAACCGTATGCGTTTGCGGCACGGCCGTGGGAGCTGGGCAAGACCGAGTCGATCGACGTGATGGATGCCCTGGGCTCCGCGATCCGCATCGACACCCGCGGTCGTGAGGTGATGCGCATCCTGCCGCGCACCAACGACGATATCAACGAGGAATGGATATCCGACAAGACACGGCACGTCGTGGACGGGTTACGAGCGCAGCGGCTCGATCAACCCTATGTGCGCGAAAATGGCCGGCTTCAGCCAACCTCGTGGAGCACGGCATTTGAGGCGATTGCCGCCAAGCTGGCGCGCGTCAATCCCACACGGATCGGTGCACTGGTCGGCGATCTGGCCGCGGTCGAGGAGATTTTCGCGCTCAAGGATCTGATGACGCGGCTCGGCGTGACCAATCTCGATTGCCGGCAGGACGGCTCGGCGCTCGATCCGCGCTGGGGGCGGGCAACCTATTTGTTCAATGCGACCATCGCCGGCATCGATGCGGCCGACGGGCTCCTGATCGTTGGGTCGAACCCGCGCAGGGAGGCGGCGGTTCTCAACGCGCGCATCCGCAAGCGCTGGCGCGCCGGTAATTTCCCGATCGGGCTGATCGGTCCGAAGCCGGACCTCACCTACACCTACGATTATATCGGTGCCGGCCCTGAGACCCTTGCCTCGATAGCCCGGCATAGCTTTGCCGACGCGTTGCGCAAGGCGGAGCGTCCGGTGGTCTTGGTCGGTTCGGCCGCCTTCGCACGGGCCGATGGCGCGGCGATCGCGTCGCTCGCCGCCAAGGCGGCGGTCGATCTTGGCGCCATAAAGGATAGCTGGAACGGCTATAGCGTATTGCATGGCGCCGCTTCGCGCGTCGGGGCGCTCGATCTCGGTTTCGTGCCGGGTGAGGGCGCGCTGAATGCGCGGCAGATGGCGGCCACGGGTACGCTGGATGTTGTTTTTCTGCTCGGTGCCGATGAAGTTGACGTCGCGCCGGGCGCTTTTGTCGTTTACATTGGAAGCAATGGCGATCGCGGCGCAACGCGCGCGGATGTCATCCTGCCCGGCGCCGCCTATCCGGAAAAGTCGGCGATCTATGTCAACACCGAAGGCCGCGTGCAGATGGCGACGCGCGCCTCCTTTCCGCCTGGCGACGCACGCGAGGATTGGACGATCCTGCGCGCCTTGTCGGATGTCTTGAGACGGCGGCTCCCCTACGACTCACTTGCCGCATTGCGCCAAGCCTTGTTCAAGGCGTATCCGCAGTTTCAGCGGCTTGGGCAAATCGCGAAGGGTGATTCCGCCGATGTTCAGAAACTGGCGGCGAGAACAGTGGGCAGCGTCGAACGGGCGCCGTTTCGCTCGAGTGTCGACGACTTCTATTTCACCAACGCCATCGCGCGCTGCTCGGCAATCATGGCGGAATGCTCCGCGCTTGCCGCCGGTCGTGCGGCCATGACGGCGGCGGAATAGGTGGCGCGATGGAAGCGGTCTGGTCCGATTACCTGTTGCCGTTCCTGATCATGGTGGGCGAAAGCCTGCTGTTGCTGATCATCCTGCTGATTATCGTAGCCTACGTCCTCTACGCGGACCGTAAGATCTGGGCGGCAGTCCAGATCCGGCGCGGTCCCAATGTCGTCGGCCCCTGGGGACTTTTTCAGTCGTTCGCCGACTTGATCAAGTTCGTTCTTAAGGAGCCGATCATTCCCGCGGGTGCCAACAAGGGCGTGTTCCTGATCGCGCCGCTAGTCACCTGTACGCTGGCGCTGGCGGCCTGGGCGGTCATTCCAGTCAGCTCCGGGTGGGTCATCGCCAACATCAACGTCGGCATCCTTTATATCTTCGCCATCTCCTCACTCGGCGTGTACGGCGTCATCATGGCCGGCTGGGCGTCGAACTCCAAATATCCGTTCCTGGCGGCGCTGCGTTCGGCCGCTCAGATGGTGTCCTACGAGGTCTCCATCGGTTTCGTCATCATCACGGTGCTGCTGTGTGTCGGTTCGCTGAATTTGAGCGCCATCGTCGAGGCGCAGCGCGATCATGGACTCGCAAGTCTCGTCGGCCTGCCGTGGCTGACCTTGCTCAATTGGTACTGGCTGCCGCTTTTTCCGATGCTGGTGATCTTCTTTGTCTCGGCGCTGGCTGAGACCAACCGGCCGCCATTCGATCTCATCGAGGCGGAATCGGAGCTGGTGGCGGGTTTCATGGTCGAATATGGCTCGACCCCGTACATGATGTTCATGCTCGGCGAGTATGTGGCGGTGTGCACGATGTGCGCCATGTGCACGATCCTGTTCTTCGGCGGCTGGCTGCCGCCGTTTCCGGTCGTGCCGTTCACCTGGATCCCCGGGGTGGTCTGGTTCGTGCTCAAGGCGTTTTTCGTCTTCTTCATGTTTGCCATGGTCAAGGCGTTCATCCCCCGTTACCGCTACGATCAGCTGATGCGGTTAGGCTGGAAAGTATTCCTGCCGATCTCGCTCGCCATGGTCGCGATCGTGGCCGGGGTCCTGCAGGTCACGGGGTGGGCGCCGCAATGAGTGGAGCAGGCGATGGAGTATTCGCTGCCGGCCTGGCTCGGCGCACTCGCGGGAACAGTGATTGCCGCGGCGATCTACGCGCCCGGTATTCGGCTGCTCGAGCGCTATGTGTGGCCGCAGGACAGTCTGTCGACAGTCGAGGAGCGCGAAGCGTTCAAGGAGAAACTATCGATCGCCCGCCGGCTTATCCTGGCTTTCGACATCGCTATTCTCGCCACGCTGGGCTACTGGATCGGCAAGGCAATCGGCGGGACGGGTGGTCTGCCGGTCTTTCACTAGTGAGGCGCGGTTCAGAAGTCCGCATCATTCTTACGGCGGGGCTCGCTATACGGACTTCTGAACCAAAGCCACACTCGACCAATAACTTGCTAGTGTTCTTTCGATTGCGAAGTTTGCAAACGAGGGGGCCGCACAACGACGCGGACTTCGGAATCGGGGCACCATGTGGCACGCAAGGTTTTCAGACATGAAGCTCGACCAGGCCGCCCGTTCGCTGTTTCTCAAGGAGTTTGCGCAGGCCTTTGTTCTGTCGATGCGCTATTTCTTCAAGCCGAAGGCCACGCTCAATTACCCGTTCGAGAAGGGGGCACTGTCGCCGCGATTTCGTGGCGAGCACGCATTGCGCCGTTACCCGAACGGAGAGGAGCGCTGCATCGCCTGCAAGCTGTGCGAGGCGATTTGCCCGGCGCAGGCCATCACCATCGAGGCCGGTCCGCGCCGTAACGACGGTACGCGGCGCGCGACCCGCTACGACATCGACATGGTCAAATGCATCTATTGCGGTCTGTGCCAGGAAGCGTGTCCGGTCGACGCCGTTGTCGAGGGGCCGAACTTCGAATTCGCCACCGAGACGCGCGAGGAGCTTTACTACGACAAGGAGCGATTGCTAGCCAACGGTGACCGTTGGGAGCGCGAACTTTCGAAGAACATCGCGCTCGACGCGCCTTATCGCTGAGCCAAAGAGCCGATGATCATAAACGCCATTTTCTTTTACCTGTTCGCTTGCGTTTGCGTCGCCTCGGCCGTGATGGTCGTCACCGCGCGCAATCCGGTGCATTCGGTGCTGTTCCTTATTCTCGCGTTCGTCAACGCCGCGGGTCTGTTCGTGATGCTCGGGGCCGAGTTCTTGGCCATGATTCTGATCGTGGTCTATGTCGGCGCCGTTGCGGTGCTGTTCTTGTTCGTGGTCATGATGCTCGACGTTGACTTCGCCGAGCTGCGCCACGGCTTTCTCAGTTACCTTCCGGTGGGCGCGCTGATCGGAGCGGTGCTGCTGGCCGAGCTTTTGGTGGTGGTGGGCGGCTGGGCGATCGCGCCGCATCTCGGCAATGTCGGCGCCGCGGCGGCACATAACCTCAGCAACACGCAGGCGCTCGGCCTCGTGCTCTATACGAAGTATGTGTACTTCTTCGAGGCGGCCGGAATCATTCTGCTTGTTTCCATGATCGGCGCCATCGTGATGACGCTGCAGCATAAGCCCGACGTGCGCCGGCAGAACATTGCCGAACAGGTGGCGCGCCGCCGGTCGGATGCAATCGAACTGATGAAAGTCAAGCCGGGACAGGGGCTGTCATGATCGGACTCGGCCATTACCTCTCGGTTGGCGCTATCCTGTTCACGCTCGGAATTTTCGGGATATTTCTCAATCGCAAGAACGTCATCGTTATCCTGATGTCGATCGAGCTCATCCTGCTTGCGGTCAACATCAACCTGGTCGCGTTTTCGAGCTTTCTCGGCAGCATCGTCGGACAGGTCTACGCGCTGATCGTACTCACGGTGGCGGCGGCTGAAGCCGCGATCGGCCTTGCCATCCTCGTCGCCTTCTTCCGCAACCGCGGTTCGATCGCGGTCGAAGACATTAACCTCATGAAGGGCTGATAGCGGCATGTACGAAGCCATTGTCGTCCTGCCGCTGATCGGCGCCGTCATTGCCGGGCTCATCACGCTGATTGCCGCCCGCAATCGCCTGCCGGGCGAAGACCCGCCGTCGCCGCATGACGATCATGCGGCGCCGCCGGCTGCGGAAAGCCATCCGCGCGGCGCTCCGTCGCCGCAACAACAGCACGCCGCTTTCGCCAACACGCACCGGGAAGAGCCTGCCGCCGCGCCGCCGGCCGTCGCGCCGCCGGCCGTGGGCTCCCGGGCCGCCGAGCTGATCACCACGACGCTGCTCGTGATCTCGTGCCTGTTGTCCTGGTACGCCTTTTACGACGTGGGTATTCTCGGACACGAGGCGCACATCCGGCTGTTCAGCTTCATCAGCTTCGCCGATCTTCATTCCGATTGGGCGTTGCTCGTCGATCCGCTCACGGCCGTGATGCTGGTCGTGGTCACGACCGTTTCGTCGCTCGTTCACCTCTATTCGATCGGCTACATGGCCGACGATCCCTACAGGCCGCGCTTCTTCTGTTATCTGTCCTTCTTTACCTTCGCCATGCTGATGCTGGTGACGTCCGACAATCTCGTCCAGCTGTTCTTCGGCTGGGAAGGCGTCGGCTTGGCGAGTTATCTGCTGATTGGTTTCTGGTATCATAAGCCCGAGGCCAATGCGGCCGCGATCAAGGCCTTTGTCGTCAACCGTGTCGGCGATTTTGGTTTCTCGCTCGGCATTTTCGCAGTGTTTTTGCTCACCGGCGCGATCGATTTCAACACCATCTTCGCGCAGGCGCCGGCGTTGGCCGGCAAGACGTTCCATTTCCTCGCCTTCCATGCCGATGCGCTCACCGTGATCTGCTTTCTGCTGTTCATGGGAGCCATGGGAAAGTCGGCGCAGTTTCTGCTGCACACATGGCTGCCCGACGCCATGGAAGGCCCCACCCCGGTCTCGGCGCTGATTCACGCCGCGACCATGGTGACCGCGGGCGTCTTCATGGTGGCGCGGCTGTCGCCGCTGTTTTCACTGTCTCCCGGGGCATCGAACTTCGTGACCTTCATCGGCGCGACGACCTGCCTGTTCGCCGCGACTATTGGGCTGGTGCAGAACGACATCAAGCGCGTGATTGCTTATTCGACCTGCTCGCAGCTCGGCTATATGTTCACGGCCATGGGTGTCGGCGCCTATTCGGTCGGCATGTTCCACCTGTTCACGCACGCCTTCTTCAAGGCTCTGTTGTTCCTCTGCTCCGGGTCGGTGATCATCGCCATGCACCACGAGCAGGACATGCGGCACATGGGCGGCCTGTGGCGCAAGCTTCCGTTCACCTATGCCACGATGCTGATAGGCACTTTGGCGCTGACCGGATTCCCGTTTACCGCCGGGTATTTTTCCAAGGATGCCATCATCGAGGCAGCTTTGGTCAGCCATAGTGCGATGGCCGGCTACGGATTTATCTTGACCCTGGTCACTGTGGCGTTGACCGCTTTCTATTCCTGGCGGCTCATTTTCATGACGTTTCACGGCGAGCCGCACGATCGTCACCATTACGAGGCGGCACACGAGACACCGATAACAATGCTGCTTCCGCTCGCCGCGCTGGCCATCGGCTCAATCGCCGCCGGCTACCCGGCGCTCGCGATCTTCACCGGCCACGGCGCGAGTGAATTCTTCCGCGGCGCCCTGCAGCTCGGCACGGCGAACTCTCTGTTCGAAGGTGCCGAGAAACTGCCGCTCATCCTTTCCGTCTTGCCGACGCTGATGATGATCGGCGGCTTTCTGGTGTCCTGGTATTTCTATATCCGTCGGCCCGATTTACCCAAGGAGTTGGCGCGCCAGCAACACGTGCTCTACGAATTTCTGCTCAACAAATGGTACTTCGACGAAATCTACGATTTCCTCTTCGTTCGTTCGGCGATGCGGCTGGGCCGGCTGTTCTGGAAGGGTGGCGACGGCTTCATCATTGACGGTTTCGGCCCTGACGGCGTGTCCGCGCGCGTTCTTGACGTGACGCGAAATGTTATCCGGCTGCAGACCGGCTACCTCTATCATTATGCCTTTGCCATGCTGATCGGTGTCGCCGTGGGCGTCACATGGTTCATGTTCTATGGGGTCCCCGGATGACGAGCTGGCCGATCCTTTCCGTCGTCGTCTTCCTGCCGACAGTCGGCGCGGTGTTCATCGCTTTTTTGCGCGATGACGATGCCGGCGCCCGCAACGCACGCTGGGTGGCGCTGTGGACCACGCTCATCACCTTTGTCATCTCGCTCATCGTGCTGTGGCGCTTCGATCCGAGTTCGCCCGATTTCCAGTTCGTCGAGAAGGCGCCATGGCTCGGCGGTGCCATTTCCTATTCGCTCGGCGTCGATGGCATTTCGTTGCCGTTCGTGATCCTGACCACCGGACTGATGCCGATCACGATCCTATCGAGCTGGCAGGCCATTCAGCGCCGCGTACGGGCATACATGATTGCGTTCCTGGTTCTGGAAACGCTCATGGTCGGCACGTTCTGCGCGCTTGACCTGGTGTTGTTCTACTTGTTCTTCGAAGGTGGACTGATCCCGATGTTCATCATCATCGGCATCTGGGGAGGTCCTCGGCGCGTCTATGCCACTTTCAAGTTCTTCCTCTATACGTTTTGCGGTTCCGTCCTGATGCTGCTCGCGATCATGGCGATGTATTGGAACGCGGGCACGACCGATATTCCGACGCTGCTGCATCATTCGTTCCCGCTTACATTGCAGACCTGGGCGTGGCTTGCCTTTCTTGCCTCATTCGCGGTCAAGCTGCCGATGTGGCCGGTGCATACGTGGCTCCCGGACGCCCATGTCGAGGCGCCGACCGGCGGATCGGTGATCCTTGCCGCCATCCTGCTGAAGCTGGGTGGCTACGGCTTTCTACGCTTCTCATTGCCGATGTTTCCGAACGCCACGCAGCACCTGGCACCCTTGATCTTCACGCTTTCGGCGATTGCTATCGTTTATACGTCGCTGGTCGCGCTGATGCAGGAGGATATGAAAAAGCTCGTTGCCTATTCATCGGTGGCGCATATGGGCTTTGTCACAATGGGTATTTTCGCGGTCACCGCTCAGGGGGTTGAGGGCGGAATTTACTTGATGCTGTCACACGGCGTTATTTCGGCGGCCTTGTTCCTCTGCGTCGGCGTGATTTACGACCGGATGCACACGCGCGAGATCGCCGCTTATGGCGGACTGGTCAACCGCATGCCGCTTTACGCCTTCGGATTCATGGTTTTCACCCTTGCGAATGTCGGCTTGCCGGGAACTACGGGATTTGTCGGTGAATTCATGACGCTGATCGGCACCTTCCGCGTCAACAATTGGGTGGCGACCGTGGCGACGCTCGGCACGATTCTGTCGGCCGCGTACGCGCTGTGGCTTTATCGAAAGATCATTTTCGGCAAACTGGAGAAGGCGAGCTTGTCGGCCATCAAGGACCTCGGCCTGCGCGAAGTTATCGTCCTAGCCCCACTCGTGATCTTGACCATCGTCTTCGGCATTTATCCAAAACCTATATTCGATCTTTCGGCGGCGTCGGTGACGCAGTTGATCGACAATTACCATCACGCGCTCGGCGGCGTTCAAGCGGCAGCGTTGATAAGGTGAGGCGATGAACGCACCGGAAATCCCGACGTTCCTGCCGCTTCTGCCCGAGATTGTGCTCGGACTGGGGGCTATGGCTCTTTTGATGCTCGCGGTTTTCCGCGCGGGCATTTCGGTCCGCGTCATCGATTACGGGGCGATTGTTCTGCTCGTGATAACCGGCGCGATTCTGCTGGCACTGCCTAGCGGCAAGCTCGTGTTCTTCGACGGCAGCTTTGTGGTCGACGGGTTCGCCCGCTTTCTCAAAATCTTGGCGTTGACAGGCTCGGCGGCGGCCATCGCCATGTCGCTCGATTATGCCAGGCGCGAGCGGCAGGAGCGGTTTGAATATTCCGTTCTCATCCTGCTCTCCACGCTCGGCATGCTGATGCTGATCTCGGCCGCCGATCTCATTGCGCTTTACCTCGGGCTCGAACTGATGAGCCTGCCGCTTTATGTCGTGGCCGCAAGCCATCGCGACCAGTTGCGTTCGACCGAGGCAGGTTTGAAGTATTTTGTCTTGGGAGCCCTGTCGTCGGGAATGCTGCTCTATGGAGCCTCGCTGGTCTATGGCTTTACCGGGACGGTCTCGTTCAGCGGAATTGCGCAAGCCGCCCCGCACGGCGGCGTTGGATTGATCTTTGGTCTTGTCTTTCTGTTCGCTGGCTTCTGTTTCAAGGTTTCGGCGGTGCCGTTTCACATGTGGACGCCGGACGTCTATGAAGGGGCGCCGACGCCGGTCACGGCGTTTTTCGCCGCGGCGCCTAAAGTAGCCGGTATCGCCATGTTTGTACGGACGGCGGTCACGGCTTTCCCTGGAATTACCGGGGAATGGCAGCAGATTGTCGTCGTCGTGTCCATCGCCTCTATGCTGCTCGGCGCCTTTGCCGCGATCGGCCAGCGCAACTTCAAGCGGCTGATGGCCTATTCGTCCATCGGCCATATGGGCTTTGCGCTCGTCGGGCTTTGCGCCGGAACGGCCGTAGGCGTGCAGGGCGTGCTGCTCTATATGGCCATCTACATCACCATGACGCTCGGCGTGTTCGCCGTGATCCTGGCGATGCGGCGGTCAGGCGGCATGGTCGAATCGATTGATCAGTTGTCCGGCCTTGCCCGCACGCATCCCACAATGGCGTTTCTCCTGGCGATGCTATTATTCTCGATGGCGGGCGTGCCGCCGCTCGCCGGATTTTTCGCCAAATTCTATATTTTTCTCGCCGCTATCAAGGCGGGCTTATATGTGCTCGCTGTGATCGGCGTTCTGTCCAGCGTGATCGGCGCCTACTATTATTTATCCATCGTCAAGATCATGTACTTCGACGAAGCGATCGAAGGCTTCTATGCGATGCCCGTTGAGCTGCGAGTCGTGCTTGGAGTTTCCGGGTTGTTCAACATCCTGTTCTTTCTTTATCCTGGCCCGCTGATCGATGCTGCGAGCGTGGCCGCCCGATCTTTGTTCTGATGGACCTTGACCCAGCCGCGGCCGCCGCCGGTTACCGCCTGGTGACGCAGGATACGTTGCCCTCGACCAATGCAGCGGCGCTCGCCTGCGCCATAAACGATAGCGACTCGCGGCCGCTGTGGCTGACGGCTCGCATGCAAACGGCCGGCCGCGGCCGGCGCGGCAACGCCTGGATCTCGCCGCGCGGCAACCTCTACGCCACGCTCTTGCTGATTGATCCCGGATCAGTGCGCCAAGCGCCGGAATTGTCGTTTGTGGCGGCGCTGGCGGTTCACGATGCTATCCTCGAGCCCGCTCCCGGCCTGCGTGGAAGGCTGGCGTTCAAATGGCCGAACGACGTTCTCTGTGGCGGCGCCAAGCTCGCCGGAATCCTGATTGAAGGCCGCAGCCTCGACCCCGGGCTGGCGGTTGCAATCGGCATCGGCGTGAATTGCAGGCATCACCCCTCGCAAACCGCCTACCCGGCAAGCGATTTGGCGGAGGCGGGCGTCGAATTGTCCGCGGACAATGTGTTTTTCGCCTTGTCGCGGACGATGATGCGGCGCTTGGAGCAATGGCGCGGCGGCGAGGGCTTTTCGGCTGTGCGATCCGACTGGCTCGACTGCGCCGTTGGTGTGGGCGGCGATATGCGGGTGCGGCTTCCGGATCGAGAGCTTTTCGGCCAGTGCCAGGGGATCGATGAAAGCGGCCGGTTGTTGCTGCGTGTAACGGGCGGTGCGTTGGAAGCCATCGCGGCCGGCGACGTGTTTCCGCTCGGTAACGACGCGGGCGCTGGCCTACGGCTCAAAGAGAAGATTGGTGTCGATGGCTCGGGGTGAACTCGTCTTCGCCCCTCTCGGGGGCATCGGCGAGATCGGGATGAATCTCGCGATCTACGGGTTTGGCAACGGCGGCCGTCGCCAATGGCTCATCGTCGATTGCGGGGTCTCGTTCGCGGCCGAAGAGCATCTGCCCGGAGTCGATCTGATTCTCCCGGACATTCGCTATCTGATGGAGGAGCGCAGGAACATCGTCGGCTTGGTGCTTACCCACGGCCACGAAGACCATATGGGGGCGCTGATCGATCTTTGGCCCCGTTTGAACGTGCCGATCTATGCGACGCCGTTTACCGCCGCCCTGTTCGAGGCCAAGCGCGCCAGCGAGCCGGGCGCGCCAAAAATACCCGTCAATGTCGTGCCGCTGCGCGGCAATATCGCGCTCGGTCCGTTCGCCGTCGAATTCATCAATGTCGCGCACTCGATTCCGGAATCGAACGCGCTTGCGATCCGCACCCCGGCAGGAACCGTCGTGCACACCGGCGACTGGAAAATCGATCTCACGCCGCTCGCAGGCTCAAGAACGGACGAGACGCGGCTCAAAGCGCTTGGCGATGACGGCGTGCTGGCACTCATCGGCGATTCGACCAACGCCGTTCGCGACGGCCGCTCGCCGTCGGAGGCCGATGTTGCGAAAACCATCGCCGAACTGGTTCGCACGGCGCCGGCCCGCGTCGCGGTGACGACGTTTGCATCCCACGTCGATCGTATTCGCGCGGTCGCCGCGGCGGCGCTGGCCGCCGAGCGCGAGGTAGTCGTGGTCGGCCGGGCTATGGAACGCGTGGTTCAGGTCGCGCGAGAGACCGGTTACCTCGACGGCGTACAGGATTTCCGCGATGCCGGAAGTTACGGCTACTTGCCGCCCGACAAGGTCCTGGCGCTGTGTACCGGCAGCCAGGGAGAGCCGCGCGCCGCGCTGTCACGCATCGCCGAGGACCAACATCCCGACGTCACACTGTCGCGGGGCGACCGGGTGATCTTTTCCGCCCGCGCCATCCCGGGCAACGAGAAGGCCGTCGACCGGGTCATTAACGGTCTCATCGCTCAGGGCGTCGAGGTGATCACCGATCGCACGCACCTCGTGCACGTATCCGGCCACCCCCGCCGCGCCGAGCTTCTCGATATGATCGGCTGGGTGCGGCCCAAAATCCTTATCCCGGCGCACGGCGAGCCGCTGCACTTGGCGGAACATGCCGAGCTTGCACGCCGCGCCGGCGTTTCGCAGGTTCTGATCTGCCGCAACGGCGATCTCGTTCGGCTCGCTCCTGACGGCGCGGAAATCATCGACGAAATTCCCTCTGGCCGCCTCTATAAGGACGGCTCGATCCTGATAAGCGCCGAGGCGCGCACGGTGGCATCGCGGCGGCGGCTGAGCTTTTCCGGCCTTATCACCGTCGCCCTGGCGCTCAGCGAGAACGGTGCGCTGGCTGCCGATCCGGAAATCGAGCTGTTCGGCATCCCGGAGCGCGACGCCAATGGGGCGGCCATGAACGATATCGCCCGCGAGGCAGTCGAGCAGGCGTTCGAGTCCTTGCCCAAGCCGCGACGGCGCGACCCGGATTCGGTCGGGGAGGCCGTCCGGCGCGCGGTGCGTGCGGCCATCGCCGAACGCTGGAACAAGAAGCCGATCTGCCACGTGCACGTTCTCCCGGTGTAGCGCCGCCCAAGCGCGCTCCTATATTGATGGCTTTCCTGATCTGGGAGCTGAAGGGCAACATGTTGAAGTGGTTTGCGCCACTCCTGGTTTTTGCCGCCAAACCTGAGCTTCTGCTGCGGGCGTTCATACTGGCGGTAGCCGGCGGCATTCTTGCCTTTGGGGTCTGGCTTCTGTCGAACGTAGCCGTGACCTTCGACGAACTTAAAAATCCATATATAGCAACTGGTTATGCTGCCGTTCTCGCATGTTTTTTCATCGGCGTCGGCACTGTGACGTGGCTCCGGGTTCGGCGCCTGGTGGCGGTCAAAAGGCCGCATTCGGCCGGTCCTGCGCCGGAAGCCCCACCGCTGTCGAATGACATGGTGAGCCGCCGCGCCGCAACAATTTCAAAGAAATGGCTTCGGAACGCCGGATGCGACACGGAAGGCGGTGTGCGCACCGCGCTTGTTCCTGCCATCGTCCCGGCGAGGTCGGACGACAGTCAAGCTCTGCGCGGCTCGCTTATCGTCACCGGCCCTGCGTTCAGCGGCAAGACGGCCCTCATTGCCACGCTGGTTCGCGAAGCGAGCGCGGGTCCGGACACGGATCAAAGGAGCGTTCGGCTGACCGATGCCGGTTCAATCGATGGCGCCAACAGCCAGCTTGAGTCGCTTTTAGCGGACGTGCCGGCGGTCGACGGTGTCCTGTTCGTTATCGATCAGGATTTGCGAGCCCCCGAAGCAGAAGCCATTACGCGGCTGATTGCGAGCGGGAAGCCGCTCTGTGTTGTTCTCAATAAAGCAGATCATTTCGGCACGGCGGATCGCGACGCCATTCTGCTCTCGATCCGGGCCAAAATGCCTGCCAAATTTCCTCGCGGACGCGTCATTTCGGTCGCTGCCGTGCCCGGCCCCGTGGAACGCGAGATCGAGGACGCGCGCGGTTCGGTCCGGCTGGAGCTGCGCCGGCCGCCGAGTGACGTCAAGGCGCTGACGAATCTCCTTGGCCAAGTGCTTGCTGTGCCGCCTGGGAAAAGTCTGAAATTTGAGGCGAGCTGACAGGCTTTTCTGAATGCAGGATTTTCAGACCCGAGACGAAGCCGTACTGCCGGACGCCATCGAAGCGCTCCGCCGCCTGTCCGCAGATTCGCGGCTGCGGCCGGCCGAGCGCGCCACCGTGGAAAAGGAGATGCGCGAGATCGAGGAATTCGGCGCGAAGCTGGAAAACGGTCGGATCGAGATAGCGGCATTCGGCGAGGTCGGTTCCGGCAAGAGCGCACTCCTCAATGCACTCGCCGGCGAGAAGGTATTCGCGGTTTCGGCCGAACACGGCTCGACCGATAAAATCGCCAAAACTGGCTTTAAGAACACCAAGCTGGTCCTGGTCGATACGCCGGGGATAAACGAGGCGGCTGGCGAGTTGCGCGGCAAACTCGCGGAGGAAACAGTCCGCTACACGGATTTGGTCTTGTTCGTCGTCGACGGCGACCTTAACCGCATCGAACTCGATGCCTTCAGGCAGCTCAGCGAGCTGCATAAGCCGATCGTCGTCGTTATCAATAAAGCAGATTTGTACGGGCCAGCACAGATCAAGGAAATCACTGAGTCGGTTCTGCGCAAAGTGGGTCATCGCGTCGGCGCCGACGATATCGTTCTGGCAGCCGCCGCACCGCGCGAGAGCGAGCGCGAAATTCACAGGCCCGACGGAGCCATTGAGATCAAGCGTTTCCAGCCTCGGCCTAAAATCGAGGCGCTGGAGACGCGCATGCTCGAAGTTCTCGACCGCGAGGGCAAAGCCATTACCGCGCTCAACGCCAGTCTGTTTGCCTCCGATGTCAGCGATCACATCAAGGCCCTTAAGCAGCAGGTGCGGGGCAAGGAGGTCGCGCGGCTGATCTATTATTTCATGCTCGGCAAGGCGCTCGTCGTCGGCGCCAATCCGATCCCGGTTTTTGACGTGCTCGGTGGAATCGCGACCGATGCGCTGCTGGTGCAGCGAATAGGCGCCATTTACGGCACCGATTTCTCGTTGAAGAGTTCGCAGAGCATGGTGCTTGAAATTCTGCGCGCCTGGGGATTGATGGCCGCCGCCGAATATGGGTTGCATCTCGCAGCGGATCTGCTGCGGACAGTGTCCTTCGGAACCAGCACCATCATCACGGCGGTGCCGCAGGGACTTGCGGCGGCTTGGAGCACCTACGTCGTCGGTAATGCCGCGAACATCTATTTTCGGGATGCCGGGTGGGGAGGGCGCTCGCCAAAGGACATCGTCCAGGACATCCTGGCAGGCGCGGAGAAGGACAAAGCGACCATTCTGGCTCCGATCCGGAATCAGCTCGCGGCAAAGTTCGGCCGGTTGAGAAGTTGACGTCCTGCCGAGAGGTGGAAGAAGGGCGAGATCATGATCGGCAGGCTCAACCATGTCGCCATCGCGGTGCCGGACGTGGCCAAAGCGGCATCCGTTTACCGCGCGATTCTCGGGGCGGATGTCTCAGCGGCAATGCCGCAGCCGGATCATGGTGTGACCACAGTTTTCATAACGCTGCCCAATACCAAGATCGAGCTGATCGAGCCTCTTGGCGAGGGTTCGCCGATTGCCAAGTTCCTGGAGCGGAATCCGGATGGCGGCATGCACCACCTCTGCTACGAAGTAACCGATATACGCGCCGCGCGTGATGTGCTGAAGGCAGCGGGCATGCGGGTGCTGGGGGACGGTGAGCCGAAGACGGGCGCCCATGGCAAGCCCGTGCTCTTTCTGCATCCGAAGGACTTTTCGGGCACCTTGGTCGAACTGGAACAGGGTCAGTCGTTGCCACGACTAAAGCCACGGGAACCGCGCTCTTCTTCCTGATTTGGTGGGTCGTATTGTTTGCGGTCCTGCCCTGGGGCGTACACAGCCAGCATGAGAGCGGCGATATTGTGCCCGGCACTGATCCGGGCGCTCCGGCCGTCGCCAGACTGGGGCGCAAGCTGATTTGGACCACGCTGGTCGCGGCCGTTATTTTTGCCGCGGTTTATGCGGCCTATGCCGAAGGGCTGTTGAACTTTGACATCATATTCGCACCTTCGGCTTCTCAATTGGGTTAGAAAATCTATTTGAGATCAACGGTGTGGAGCGGAATTTTAAGCCTTTGGGGTGGAACGAGGCAGGCTATCGCGGCGAGCACGGTGTCAAAAAAGAAAAGGCAGGGCCTGAGACCCTGCCTTCAAATTCCTCGTCCGGACCTTCGTCCAACCCAGCGCCTTTTCGGATTAAGTTCCAGGGGTGGCGGCGGCGTTGTTTCGCGCTCTGAAGGCCATCCTCCCAAGACTTGGACCACTATCCCGAAAAGACCGCGTTCAGCTCACGGCATCGCGATAGCCGGAGCATTGGTAATCGATCTTTGATCCTTTGTCATCAGGTTACCGCCGCCGAGATCAAATATCCCGATCCGGCAGTTCGGCGCCCCCCGGACGGATTCCCTGCTTGTCTTTTTCGCCGCAATGCGCCTTCCTGCCGGAGACAATTGTCGTTCCCTCATCAGCCGTTAGCCGTTAAGTTGAATGCGCCTTTCCCGCTACTTTCTGCCGACCCTGCGTGAAACCCCGAAGGAAGCCGAGATCGCTTCTCACCGGCTGATGCTGCGGGCTGGGATGATTCACCAGGAATCCGCCGGCATTTACTCCTTCCTGCCGCTCGGCTTGCGCGTGTTGCAAAAGGTCTGCCGGATCGTCCGCGAAGAGCAGGACCGGTCTGGCGCCATTGAGCTGCTCATGCCGACGATCCAGTCCGCGGAGCTATGGCGCGAGAGCGGCCGCTACGAAGCCTATGGCAAGGAGATGCTGCGGATCGAGGATCGGCACGAGCGCGAAATGCTCTATGGACCCACCAACGAGGAGATGATCACCGCGATCTTCCGCAGTTACGTCCGTTCCTACAAGGATTTGCCGCTCAACCTCTATCATATTCAATGGAAGTTCCGCGACGAGGTCCGCCCACGCTTTGGGCTGATGCGCGGGCGCGAGTTCCTGATGAAGGATGCCTATTCATTCGATCTGGATTTCGCAGGCGCCAAGCACGCTTACAACCGGATGTTCGTAGCGTACCTGCGAACCTTCGCGCGGATGGGCCTGCGCGCGATCCCCATGGTGGCGGAGAGCGGGCCGATCGGGGGCAATCTGTCCCATGAGTTCATCATTCTGGCCGATACCGGCGAGAGCGAGGTATTCTGCCACAGCGATTATCTCGGCTTCGGGGTCCCTGAACCCGACCTGGATTTCACTGACGTGGCCGGCTTGCAGGGCATCGTCGACCGGTGGACCTCGCTCTACGCCGCCACATCGGACAAGCACGATGCGGCGGCCTATGAAAGTGTTCCCCAGGAAAAGCGGCTCTCGGCGCGCGGGATCGAAGTCGGCCACATCTTCTATTTCGGCACCAAGTATTCGGCTCCGATGAAGGCTCTCGTGGCGGCCCCGGATGGGCTGGAAAGCCCGGTCCATATGGGATCATACGGGATCGGGCCGAGCCGCCTGGTCGGAGCGATCATCGAGGCGTTTCATGACGACGCCGGTATCAAATGGCCGGAGCCGGTTGCGCCGTTCCGGGTGATGATCCTCAACCTCAAGCAGGGCGGCAACGATACCGATCGGGCTTGCGAGCAGCTTTATGCGGCACTCACCGCGAAAGGGGTCGAAACGCTCTATCATGACCTCGACGAGCGGCCGGGCGCCAAGTTCGTCACGGCCGACCTGATTGGCGTGCCCTGGCAGATTCTTGTCGGCCCGCGGGGGCTGGCCGAAGGCAAAATCGAGCTTAAGCGGCGATCCGATGGGCAACGGGAACTCGTTAGCCCCGCGGACGCGCTCGCTCGACTCGGCGGATAAGTTGTGCGCTGCGACCTTTCGATGCGCTAATTCTTCCCTTGAAAGCGCCAGAATCGTGTGAAACTCCGGCTCGTGCGGCGGTTCAGAAGTCCGCGCACAGCCGGACGGCTGGTTTCGTGGTGCGGATTTCTGAACCTAGCCGGACGAGATCAATAAGTTTGCTAGTGTCCTTCGATTCCGAAGTTCGCAAACGAAGGCGCCGCCGCAATCATGCGAACTTCGCAATCGGGACACTAGTCGCGGGGGACCAAACTGAATGTCCGAGCCGACCGGCACCCATCCCTTCGCTCCGTTCGAGTGGATGCTGTCGCTGCGCTATCTGCGTGCGCGGCGCAAGGAAGGATTCATTTCGGTCATCGCCGGCTTTTCCTTTCTCGGCATCATGCTGGGGGTGGCGACTCTGATCATCGTGATGGCGGTGATGAATGGGTTCCGCCAGGAACTGCTCTCGAAGATTCTCGGACTCAACGGTCATCTCTTGATTCAGCCGCTCGAACGGCCGCTGACCGATTGGGCGGCCGTGGCGGATCGCGTCTCCAAGGTGCCGGGCGTCCGCCTCGCCGCGCCCATCGTCGAAGGCCAGGCGCTGGCGTCATCGCCGTTCAACGCTTCGGGTGTTCTGGTTCGCGGTATCCGCGGCGCCGACTTGGCGAAGCTCGGCTCGATCGCCAAAAACATCCGACAGGGCACGCTTGCCGGCTTTGACCGGCGCGACGGTCTCGTCATCGGCAGCGGGCTCGCCGATCAGCTTTCGCTGCGTGCAGGCGATAATATCACGCTGGTGTCGCCGCGCGGCGCGGTCACGCCGATGGGCACCACGCCGCGCATCAAGACCTACAAAGTAGCGGCAGTGTTCCAGATCGGCATGTCCGAATATGACGCTGCGTTCGTGTTCATGCCGCTGCCGGAGGCGCAGGCCTATTTCAATCGCAACGGCGATGTCACCGCCATCGAGGTCTACACCGACGATCCTGATCGCATCGACCATTTCCGCAAGCTTATCGGAGACGCTGCGGGTCGACCGATCTACATGATCGATTGGCGCCAGCGCAACGCGACCTTCTTCAACGCGCTCGAGGTGGAGCGCAATGTGATGTTCTTGATTCTGACCCTGATCGTGCTGGTGGCGGCCCTCAATATCGTTTCCGGATTAATCATGCTGGTGAAGGACAAGGGCAGCGACATCGCGATCCTGCGCACTATGGGAGCGAGCCAAGGCGCGATCATGCGGATTTTCCTGATTACCGGCTCGTCGATCGGAATTGTCGGGACGTTAGCCGGATTTCTGCTCGGCACCGTCGTGTGCGCGAATATCGATTCGATTCGGCGCTTTCTGTCCTGGCTTACGCATACGGATTTGTTCAATCCCGAGCTCTATTTCCTCTCGAAGCTTCCCGCCGACATGAGCGTCAAGGAAACCACCGCCGTCGTGGTCATGGCGCTCGCGCTGTCGTTGCTGGCGACGCTCTATCCGTCCTGGCGGGCGGCGCGACTCGACCCCGTCGAAGCGCTTCGCTACGAGTGATCAGGCGCGATGGACGAAACGACCACGATACAGAAGAGCGATGCCCCCGTCAGCGATGATGCGGAGCATCCGTTTCTTTTTTTGCATGGCATCACCCGGCAATTCCACCAAGGCGATTCAACGCTGGATGTTCTCAAGGGCGCCGAGCTAGCCGTATGGGGCGGCCAGTCAGTGGCACTGGTCGGGCCTTCGGGCGCCGGAAAGTCGACGCTTCTGCACATTGCCGGCCTGCTCGAACACGCCGATTCGGGCGAGGTCTATGTCGACTCGGTGGCCACGTCGCGTTTGAGCGATATGCAACGCACCCGCATTCGCCGCAACGATGTCGGATTTGTTTATCAGTTCCATCATCTATTGCCGGAGTTCTCCGCGATGGAGAACGTCATGCTGCCGCAGATGATTCGCGGCCTGTCACGCAAGCAGGCTGGCGCGCGTGCCGCCGAGCTGTTGAGCTATCTCGGGCTCAAGGAGCGCTTGACCCACCGGCCGTCCGAGCTGTCCGGCGGGGAGCAGCAGCGCGTCGCCATTGCCCGCGCGGTCGCCAACGCGCCCAGGCTTTTGTTGGCGGATGAGCCTACCGGAAATCTCGATGTCCATACTAGCGCGCACGTATTCGCGACGCTCGCCCAATTGGTGCGCGCCTCCGGCCTTGCGGCTATTATCGCCACGCACAACCTCGAACTTGCCGCACAGATGGACCGCCGCGTGACCATTCGCGATGGCGTCGTGGTCGAACTCGCTTGAGGCGACGTCGCATCCCCTGCGGGTCGTTCGTCGCCGCTGCCGCCGGCGTCTGGTGTGGCGGTTCAGACGTCCGCATCATTTTGCGGCGAGGCTCGTTATGCAGACTTCTCAATCAAAGCCACGCAAGATCAATAACTTGGTAGTGGCCTTTCGAGTCCGAAGTTCGCAAACGAGGGCGCCACACTATGATGCGAATTTCCGAATCGGGACACTAGATTCAGTGATGCCTGAGCCTTCAACGATGTCGGTAGCGGAGGTGTGGACCGCGATACTGGGTATTACGGTCGCAAAAGCCGCCGATGCCGCTGACGTCCGCCATGCACTGGGCGAACGTTGAGAAACCGCAATTCTCGCCGCCTCCGCCCCGAGAGCCACCGTAATATGCGCACCACGGATAATTTTGCGCTTCGGCCGGTGCGATCGTCGCAGCCGCAATCGTGAGCGTGGCGAGTACGAAAAGCAGGGCACGCATGGCGGGCCTCCTACGTTGAAAATCGTGTAAAGCAAAACTCGGCTGGCTTGCCTTGGTTTCGCAGTGTTCGATCCGGCCCCCGATTAAACTCTATTGTGCTGTGGCTGCTCGATCGTTAGGGCCGCCAATAGCACACGAGGCCGCCCGACGGCGGCCTCGTAAACCGTGAATGCTGACGAACAGCCGTCAATAACAGGGGACGCACCGGCAATGGACGACGCCGAATGGACCGCGCCAGCACCTGCGGATCCATCCCGGGCCGCACCATGGGCCCCAGCGGCCATTGCAGGCCGTCTGTTTGACGATCGGCGTATAGTTGTGCAGCTGCGCGAGACCGGCGGCGCCTGGTGCCTGCGTTTGTGCACTAGCCGACAATGCCGTCATTCCCAGCACGAGCGTAGCGGCAGTCAAACTGAGAGCGAGCTTTCTCATGAGACTTCACCTCCGCGACTTTTGGAAAGGATCGAGTGGACAGGAAGTGCAACGCAACCTGCATAGATTACAAGGTTTCGGCTTCCCTGGGGAAGGTCTATCGCGCGCCGGAAATGCAAATAACCTCTTGTAAACCAAGCCGGCGATGCGCTCGGACTGAGCTTGACTCTCTCGAACATTACATGAACTATGTTCTTCTTTCGTTCCCACGGAGAACGCGGTCATGTTTTGCACGGTTCTGGAGGAGACCATGGCCTTAACCTCGATAGCGCTGTTCCTGGCGACGATCGCGGTTTGGGCGCAGGTGCTTTGAGTTTTGCGGGCTCTGCAGCGTCGCCCGCCCGGCAACGCGCGCGCAGCCGGCCACGCCATGCATCAGTTTTCTGTGCGTGGCGCGCCGCCGCCAGCAGCGCCCGCCTGGACACAGGCGAGAGCGATCCACCATCCTGACGGCTCCAGAATCGCCAACCCGAGATCGATCATGCCCGCCGCGACCGCGCCTCGTTTCGTGCATCTGCACGTACATTCGTCCTATTCGCTGCTTGAAGGCGCACTGTCGATCGTCCGGCTGGCTGAACTGGCCAAAAAAGACCGTCAGCCGGCCCTGGCGCTCACCGATACCGATAACATGTTCGGCGCGCTGGAGTTTTCCGAGAAGATGGCGAGTGCCGGGATCCAGCCGATTGTCGGCTGTGCGCTTGGGATCGATTTCGGCGATGTGGAGAAGAGCAACGCCCCGGCGGCAGCCGGCGGTAATTTCCCGCGCGTGGTCCTTCTGGCGGCCCGCGAGGAGGGCTATCGCAGCTTGATGCGGCTGTGCTCCCGCGCTTACCTGGAAACGGGAGAACATGAGCGCCCCCATATCGAGCTCGGTTGGCTGGACGGCGAGACAACGGGCTTGATCGCGTTGTCCGGCGGCCCCGGCGGGCCGCTCGATATGGCCATCGCCGCCGGCCAAGGCGCGCTTGCTGAATCACGTTGCCAGACGCTGGAAAGCCTATTCGGCGACCGCCTTTATCTCGAACTGCAGCGTCACGGCGTGCCGGTCGAGCGGGTCGTCGAACCCGCTTTGGTCGAGTTGGCTTACGCGCGAGGCATCCCGCTCGTCGCCACCAATGAGCCGTTCTTCGCCGCGCGCGATGACTACGAAGCTCACGACGCGCTTCTGTGTATCGCGGAAGGCAAGCTCATCGCCGACAGCGAGCGGCGGCAACTCAACCCGGAGCATCGGTTCAAGAGCCGCGCCGAAATGGCGACCTTGTTCGCGGACTTGCCGGAAGCTCTGGCGGCAACCATCGAGGTCGCCGAGCGTTGCGCGTTTCGCCCGCGCACCATGGCGCCGATCCTGCCGCGGTTCGCCGCCGGCCGAACGGCGACACAAGCGGGGGAGGAACAAGAGGTCCAGGAGCTTCGCCGCGCCGCGCTCGCCGGTCTTGAGCGGCGACTGGGGCAGCAGGGGACGGCGCAGGGCCATACCAGGGAGCAGTATAACGACCGGCTCGAGTATGAAATCGGCGTCATCGTGAAAATGAAATATGCGGGATATTTTCTCATCGTCGCCGATTTCATCCAGTGGGCAAAAGCGCAAGGCATTCCGGTCGGGCCCGGCCGCGGTTCGGGCGCCGGATCGCTTGTTGCCTACGCGCTCACCATCACTGATCTCGACCCGATCCGCTTTGGATTGATTTTCGAGCGTTTCCTCAATCCGGAGCGGGTGTCGATGCCGGACTTCGACGTCGACTTCTGCCAGGAGCGGCGCGACGAGGTGGTACGCTACGTGCAAGAGCGATATGGCCGCGATTGCGTCGCCCAGATCATCACCTTTGGCACCTTGCAGGCACGCGGCGTCCTGCGCGACGTGGGCCGCGTCCTGCAGATGCCCTACGGCCAGGTCGACCGGCTGTGCAAGCTGGTGCCGCAAAACCCGGCGAACCCGGTCTCGCTCAAGCGAGCAATCGACGACGAGCCACGGCTGCAGGCCGAGCGCGACCGCGATCCCGTCATTGGCCGTGCGTTTGATATTGCCCAGAAGCTGGAGGGCCTCCACCGGCACGCATCGACGCACGCCGCCGGAGTCGTCATTGGCGACCGGCCGCTGAGCGAACTCGTCCCGCTCTACCGCGATCCGAAGTCGCTCATGCCGGTCACCCAGTTCAACATGAAATGGGTTGAGCCCGCGGGTCTCGTGAAGTTCGATTTCCTCGGGCTGACCACGCTCACCATTCTCGACCGCGCGGTGAAGCTGGTCCGGCGGCGCGGTATCGATCTCGCTCTGGCCGCTTTGCCGCTCGACGACAGGAAATCGTACGAGATGCTGGCCCGCGGCGAGACGGTGGGCGTGTTCCAGGTGGAAAGTGCGGGCATGCGGCGGGCGCTCGTTGACATGCGTCCCGACCGTTTTGAGGATCTGGTGGCGCTCGTGGCGCTCTATCGCCCGGGACCGATGGCGAACATTCCGACTTATTGTGCGCGCAAGCTCGGTCACGAGCGGGTGGATTACCTGCATCCCAAGCTCGAGCCGATCCTCGTCGATACATTCGGCATCATCACTTACCAGGAGCAGGTGATGAAGATCGCGCAGGATCTCGCCGGCTACTCGCTCGGCGAAGCCGATCTGCTGCGCCGTGCGATGGGCAAAAAAATCCGCTCCGAGATGGAAAAGCAGCGCGAGCGCTTTCTCACCGGCTCCGTCCAGCGCGGCATCGGTCAAGCAGATGCCGAGGCGATCTTCGAGGCCTGCGCCAAGTTTGCGGATTACGGCTTCAACAAGTCGCACTCGGCGCCCTACGCGCTGTTGACCTACCAGACCGCCTACATGAAGGCGAACTATCCGGTCGAGTTTTTGGCCGCTTCGATGACGCTCGCGATGGGCAACACCGACAAGCTCGCGGAATATCGCGCCGAGGCGGAGCGGCTGGGCATCAAAGTAGAACCGCCGTCGATCAATCGGTGCGGTGTCGAGTTCGACGTCGAGGGTAACGCGATCCATTACGCGCTGGCGGCGTTGCGCGGCGTGGGCCGGCAGGCGGTCGAGAGCATTATTGCCGCGCGCGACGATCGGCCGTTCGCGGATATTACCGACGTTGCCCACCGCATCAATCCGCGCGCCATCAACAAGAGGGTACTGGAAAGCCTTGCCGCCGGGGGCGCCTTCGACTCATTCGAGCCGAACCGCGCGCGCGTGTTTGCGGTCATTGACGCACTGCTGGCGACGGCGCAGCGCACGCAGGAGAATGCCGCGCGCGGCCAGTCCGAACTCTTCGCCGGCCCTGCGGCACCCGAACCCATCATGTTGCCGGCGATCGAGCCGTGGCTGCCGGCCGAACGCCTGCAACGCGAATTTGAGGCAGTCGGATTCTTTCTCTCCGGCCATCCACTCGACGATTATGCGGCGGCGCTTAAGCGGTTGCGGGTCCAGTCCTGGACCGAGTTTTCCCGTGCCGTCAAAGCGGGCGCCAGCGCCGGCCGTGTCGCTGGCACGGTGGTGGCGCGCACCGAGCGGCGCACGCGTAACGGCACCAAGATGGGCATCATCGGGCTTTCGGACGCCAGCGGCCATTACGAGGCGGTGCTGTTCGCCGAAGGTTTGGCGCAGTATCGCGACTTGTTGGAGCCGGGCAAAGCGGTGCTGCTTTTTCTCACCGCCGAGGTGCAGGCCGAAGAAGTGCGCGCCCGCATCCAAACGGTCGAGCTCCTCGACGACGCCGCGGCGCGGATGCAGATGGGTTTGCGGGTCTTCCTGCGCGACCAGGAGCCTCTCGCAGGCGTGGCGCGGCGGCTCGATCCGGCCCGTAACGTGCGGAATGGCAATGAATCAGCCGACGGCGAGGTGAGCATGGTGCTGTTGTTGCAAAACGGCAGCGAGGTCGAGATCAAGCTGCCTGGGCGTTTCAAGGTCTCTCCGCAGATTGCGGGCGCCATCAAGGCGGTAACGGGCGTGGTGACGGTGGAGGCGCTTTAAGGCTGCTCAACGCCCATTTGGGCCATCGTGTCCCGTCATCGCGCTGAAACCTGCTTTCGCCGCTTTCCGATGCCTCTTAGTCGGCCGACCACGAGGTCGGAGAATTTTCGCTCCGTATCACCCGCTTCAATCCGTGCCGGTGACCATTCCTTCGCGACGATATAGGCTGCCCGGTCATTGTGGGAGAACGAGGCATTGATGCACAAACCGGCGAAGCGATCGCTTCGCATCGCCGTCATCGGCGCCGGCATCGGCGGTTTGGCAGCCGCGGTCGCGCTGCGCCAGCGCGGTCTCGACGTGCGGCTTTACGAACGCGCCACCAAGCTTGGAGAGGTCGGCGCCGGTCTGCAGATCGGGCCGAATGGCGTCCGCGTGCTGCGCGCTCTTGGTCTTGGCGAAGAGCTTCGCCGCAATGCCTTCGAGCCGATCAATATGGTGTCATTGAAGTGGGATGATGCGAGCTTGCGCTTCCGCCAGCCGATGAAGGGCTTTTATCTGAAAAAATTCGGCGCTCCATATATGACAGCGCACCGCGTCGACATTCACGCCATGCTGCGGGAGGCGGTCGGCGATGTTCCGCTAAAGCTTGGCGCCAATTGCGTCGGCGCCGATACCGTTGGCGGCACCGCAATGGCCCGCTTCTCCGACGGTACAGACATCGAGGCCGACCTCGTCGTCGGCGCCGACGGCATTCGTTCGGCGATCCGCGCGCAGCATTTCGGCGACGGCGATCCCCGCTTTACGGAAATGGTGTCCTGGCGCTGCATGGTGCCGATGGATTGCGTACCGACGCGGGTCGGTCCGGATGGCAGCGTCGCACTCGAACGCGGCGAATATTTCGGCTGGATCGGCCCCGACGGCCACGTCATCTGCTACCCGATCGGTGGCAAGGGCGACATGCTCAACATTTTCGGCGGCCATTACAGTACGCAATGGGCCGAGGAATCCTGGTCAGTGCCGTCGAGCCGCGACGAACTCGTTGCCGCCAAGGCAGGATGGAACGAGGCCTTGCTCGATATGTTCAGCCATGTCGAGCAGGTGTTCAAATGGGGGATTTACGACCGCGATCCGTTGCCGCAATGGACCAAGGGCCGGGTGACGCTCCTAGGCGATGCCGCTCATCCGACCATGCCGACGCTGGCGCAGGGCGCCAACATGGCGATCGAGGACGGCTATGTGTTGGCGCGCGCACTTGTCCGCCATGGCGACGACCTCGATGCCGCTCTGAAAATGTATGTCGCCGAACGGCAGCCGCGTACCGCGCGCGTCACTCTGCAATCGCGCCAGCAATTCGCCAACAATCGCAAAGTGCCGCCGCCGCCGTTCCTGGACCGCTCCTGGATCTTCGACTACGACGTGACCGGGGAGCAAGGCGTGCTGCAGTCCGCGTGAGCACGCGTTGCGCGCGTCTCAGGTCTTCAACAAACCCGCGGCGCGCGCCACGGCGGACCAACGGGTCTGCTCGCTCTTGATGTAGGCTGCAAACTGCTCCGGTCCGAGATAATGCGAATCGTAGCCTTGCTTGACGAGCGCCTTCTGCGAATCGGGCGATTGCAGAGCCTTGGCGGTCACGGTCGTGAGCTTTTGCACGATCGGCTTTGGCAAGCCTATGGGTCCCATCAGCCCCAGCCAGAGCGGGGTATCGAAATTGGGCATGCCCGCCTCGGCCATGGTCGGCACTTTGGGTAGCGCGCTGCTGCGCTGTTCGCCCGCGGTGCCCAACGCTACGAGCTTGCCGCCGGCGAGTTGACCGATGACCGAGGAGGCTGGGGCAAACACCATCGTGACGCGTCCCGCGATCACATCGGTGACGGCCTGTGGACTGCCCGGATAAGGCACGTGCAGGAGTTGGACTCCGGCGCGCTGCTCGAACAGCACTCCGGCCAAGTGCAGCAGTGTGCCGGCCCCGACTGAAGCGAAAGAGAGCTTGCCTGGCTTCGATTTGGCCAGCGCAATCAGCTCGGCAAGGGTATGGACGCCGACACTCGGGCTCACGACCAGGACGATGGCGATACTGCCAAGGAGCGCAATCGGCGAAAAATCCTTGGTCAGAGTCGCCGGCCGGCTCGGATGGACGATCTCGTCGGTTAATGTCGACAGTGTGGGAACAAACAGCGTGTACCCATCCTGGGCGGATTGGGCGACGTACTCGGCCGCGATGCTCGATCCGGCGCCGGGCTTGTTCTCGACCACGACTTGCTGGCCGAGCAGCGGATCGGCGGCCTTCGCAAAAATGCGCGCGATGACGTCGGAGGTTGCACCAGCCGTGAATCCGACGACGAGGTGGATCGGACGCGAAGGGTAGGTTTCTGCCCCAAATGCGGCGACAGGTGCGGACAGAGCGGCGAGGCTCAGGAGCGACATCGTCCTGCGGTCGATCAGAGGCATGTTTATTCTCCTCAAATTGCTAAAGCGCCCGGCCGCCTCATTCGGGAAGGGCTGCAAGTCCCGCCGGGCGTGGCAGACAATCGTCCGCAACCGCGTCGAGTGTAAAGCGGTCCGGGCGCTCGGGGTTGCGGCATTCTGGTCCATCGGACCAGCGTCGGCTTCTTGATCCCTGACGGCGCTCTCGTCCGAGGCTGCGGACGGGCGAGGTGGCTCAGATCTTCATTCCGGCATCCTTCATGACCTTGGACCAGCGTGCCATCTCGCTTTTCAAAAAAGCTCCGAATTGGTCCGGTCCCAAGTTGTCAGGGACGAAGCCCTGCTTGTGCAGGAGTTCGACCGCTGCCGGGGCGTGCATGCCTTTCTGCGCCGCGGCGGCAATCTTGTCGATGATGGGCCGCGGCGTGCCGGCAGGCGCCATCAGCCCGAACCACAGCGGCGTGTTGAAATCAGGCACGCCCGCTTCCTCCATGGTCGGCACATTCGGCAACAGGTCGGAGCGTTTATCCGCGGCGATGGCGAGCGCCCGCACCTTTCCCGAGGCGATCTGGCCGAGCACCGAAGATGCGATGGCGAAATTCATCGCCACGCGGCCTGCCATGAGATCGATGATGACCTGCGGACTGCCGGGATAGGGCACTTGGACCAGCTTGACGCCGGTGCGCTGCGCGTACAGTTCGCCGCACAGATCGGGCAAGCTGCCGGGTCCCACGGTGCCGAACAGAACCTGCCCGGGCTTCGACTTCGCGAGCTTGGTGAAGTCGGCGACGCTATGCACGTCGAGCCTGGGATCGACCACCATCACGATTGCGCCGGTAGCAAGCAACGCAACCGGCGCAAAGTCTTTGATCGTATCGAACGGTTCGTTCGGATGCGCGATCTTGTTTGTGACCGTCGACAGCGGACACAAAAACAGCGTGTAGCCGTCCTTGGCGGCGTGCGCGACATAAGCCCCGGCGATGCTGCCCGCCGCCCCCGGTTTGTTGTCCACCACAATGTTGCCGCCGAGGATCGCGCCCGCTTCCTTGGCGAAGATGCGGGCCGTGATGTCGGAGGAGGAGCCGGGCGTGAACCCCACGATGAGATGAATAGACCGCGACGGGAAGCTGTCGGCTGCAAGCGCCGTCCCTGGCGCCGCCAGAGCAGCAAGGCTGATGAGCGACATTGTCCTGCGGTCGATATCAGTCATTCTGATCTCTCCACTCGTTGAGGGCGTCTTGCGCGCCTCGATTACGGCGCGTGGTCGCGATTAACTTGCCTTGATGTTGGCGAACTTGATCACCTTCGCCCATTTCTCCACTTCAGCCACGACGAATTTGTCGAGCGCGGCTGTCGTCATCGGCGCTGGTTCGGCGCCGATATTTTCAAGCTTGGACTTGATGGTGGGATCGTTGAGGATGGCGTTGATCTCGTCATTCAGCTTGTCGGCGATCGCCGCCGGCGTCTTCCTCGGCGCGGCGATGCCGTGCCAGATGTCGGCCTCATAGCCGGGCACGAATTGCGCAATCGGCGGGACGCCGGGTAACGAAGCGGTCGGTTTAGAGCCGCTTACTCCCAGCGCGCGCACCTTACCGCCGCGAACGAACCCAATGATCAGCGGCACCGGCAGAAACGACAATTGCACCTGATCGCTCAGCAAGTCGGGCATGAAGTTCGAGTGATACGGTACGTGTACGAGCTTGGTGCCGGCCAGCATGTTGAACAGTTCCCCGGCCATATTGGGGGCGGTGCCGATACCGTAGGAAGCGTAATTGAGCTTGCCGGGATTGGCCTTGGCGTGAGCGATGAACTCCGGAACGGTCTTGGCTGGCACCGATAGATTGACCACCAGCACATTAGCCGAAACGATCGTGCGGGCGATCGGCAGCAGGTCGCGCGTGAAAACGAGGTCTGGATTCTTGTCCTTGTAGAGCGTCTGGTTGACCGTATTGGTGACGGTCATCGCCAACAGTGTGTAGCCGTCGGGCGCCGCCTGGGCGACCAATTCGGCGGCGAGATTGCTGCCGGCGCCGGGCCGGTTTTCGACAAAGAACTGATTGTGGAGCCGTTCCGACAGCGCCTGCGCGATCAGGCGTCCGACGATATCGGTCGCAGCACCCGGCGGGAAGCCGACGACGATCCGCACCGGCCGGGTTGGATAGGTATCCGCAAACGATGGCCGCGGCAGCGCCGGTAGCGCCGCGGCGCCTGCAGCCAGATTGAGGAATTGTCTGCGAGCAAATTTCATGGCGTCCCTCGATGATGAGCCCTGTGAAGATTTCATTCGGCCTTGATGTTTCCGGATTTGATAACCTTTGCCCATTTTTTGATGTCGGCGGCGATGAACTTGGAGAATTCTTCCGGCGAACTGGTCATCACTTTGGCGCCGAAAGCCGCGAGCCTCGCCTGCAGTTGGGGATCGGCCAGCGCGGCGTTGGTCTCACGATTAAGCTTGGCGATAATGTCGGCTGGCGTATGGGCTGGGGCTCCAATGCCGGCCCATGAAACCGCTTCGTAGCCGGCCAGGGTTTCCGCCACCGCCGGTACGTCGGGAAGAACATCCATGCGCTTGGCGCTGGTGACGGCCAGCGCGCGCAGCATCTTCGCTCTGATATCGGACATCACCGAACCCGGCGAGGAGAAGACGACCTGGATCTGGCCGGCAAGCAGATCGGTAATCGCCGGCGCTTCGCCGCGGTAGGGCACATGAGCGATCTTGAGACCCGCCATCATGTTGAAGAGTTCGCCGGCGACGTCTCCGGTCGAGCCAATCCCGCCCGAACCCATATTGACCTTGCCAGGATTGGCCTTGGCATAAGCGATGAATTGCGCAACCGTCTTCGCCTTGAATGACGGGTTCACAACCATGATCAATGGCGCGCGTTCGATGCTGGCGACCGGCGCTATGTCGCGGGCAAAACTGAAGTCGAGATTGTGGTAGAGCGTCGCGTTGATCGCCCCAGGCGAACCGGCGAGGAGCAGCGTGTAACCGTCGGGCGTGGCATGCGCGACAATCCCGGTGCCGAGATTGGTGCCGGCGCCGCCGCGATTTTCGACGACGATCTGCTGACCGAGCCGCTTTGAGAGCGCATTGGCAACCAGCCGCGCGACGATATCGAACGTTCCGCCGGGCGGCACAGGTACGACGAGATGCACCGGTTTGGTCGGGTAGCTTTGCGACCACGCCAATTGCGGCGTTGCCGGCAGAATGGCCGCGCCTGCGGCGAGCTGCAGAAATTCTCTGCGCACAAACTTCACTGCGATTCCTCCCCCGGGGCGCTATCCCGGTCTTCCTGGTTACTCGACCGTGATGTTAGCGAACTTCACCACCTTGGCCCACTTCGCGGTTTCGGCGGCAATAAACCGGGTGAATTGAGCGGGCGACATCGGATTGGGTTCGCTGCCGAAACGTGCAAGCTCCGCCTTGATGTTCGGATCGGCCAAAGCCGCATTGACCGCCTTGTTGAGCGCCGCAACGATCTCTGTGGGAGTGCCGGCGGGTGCGCCGAGGCCGTCGATCGCGATGGCTTCGTAGCCGGGGACGAACTCAGCCACGGTCGGGACGTCCGGCAGCGCCGGCGTCCGCTTGGCGCTGGTTACCGCGAGCGCGCGCAGTCTCCCAGCACGGATATAGCCGAGCGAAAGCGGGATCGGACTGAACGTGACCTGCACTTGGCCGGACATGAGGTCGTTTACCGCCAGCGCCGCGCCGCGATAGGGTACGTGAACCATTTTGACGCCGGTCATGAAATCAAACAATTCGCCGGCGACGTGTTGCGACGATCCAATACCTCCGGTCGCAAAGTTGATCTTGCCGGGATGGGACTTGGCATAGGCAATGAATTCCGGAACGCTTTTGGCCGGGAAGGAAGGGTTCACCTCCATGACCAGCGGCAACAGATCGACACTGGCAACCGGCTCGATGTCGCGCATGAAATTGTAGTTGAGATGCCGATAGAGCGTTGCGTTGATTTCGTCCGCCGATGTCGTCCACAACAACGTGTAGCCGTCGGGTGCCGAGTGCGCCACGGTTTCGGTGGCAATGGTCGTGCCCGCACCCGGCTTGTTCTCAAGCACGAATGGCTGTCCGAGTTGTTGCGATAGCGACTGCCCAACCAAACGCGCGACGATGTCGGCCGGTCCGCCTGGGGCAAAGCCGATCACCATTTTGACTGGCCGCGTCGGGTAATCGAGCGCCGCTGCTTGTCGCGCCATGCACGGAACGAGCGCGGCCCCGACGGCGACACGCGCAAATTTTCTGCGGGACAATCTCATGCTTAAGCCTTCCTTACGTTTCTGCTCCCGTTTCCTTAGTCCGCCTTGAGCTTGGCGAACCGAATGACCTTACCCCATTTGGTTGTTTCATCGGCGATGTAGGTGGCAAACTCGGTCGGCGTGTTGGGAAGCGTTACGCCGCCGAGCGCCATGATGCGTTTCTTGAGCGCGTCGTCGGTAAGCCCTGCATTGATCTCCCGATTCAACCGGTTGATGATCTCCGCCGGCGTGTTCCTAGGGGCGCCCATTCCGGTCCATTGGCTGGCCTCGAAACCGGCTACGGTTTCATTGACCGTGGGAACGTCCGGCAGCAATTCGCAGCGCGTACTCCCGGTCACAGCCAGCGGGCGCAACCCGCCAGACTTGATGTGCGGCAGGGTAAGCAGGACCGTGCCGACGGCGCCCTGGATCTGCCCGCCGAGCGCATCGGTAATCGCCTGCGGCCCGCCGCGGTAGGGCACGAAAACGATATTGGCGCCGGTCGTCATCTTGAGCAGTTCGCCGGCGACGTGCTGCGGCGAGCCGAGCGGTGGTGTGCCGATATTGATCGTCCCCGGCTGTGCCTTGGCGGCCGCGAGCAGTTCCGGCAGAGTTTTGGCGGGGAAAGCCGACGTGACGGTAATGACCATCGGAAAGCTGATGAGCCCGCCGACCGGCGCGATATCGTGGATGAAGTTGAACCGCAGATGCGTGAACAGCGTCGCGTTGATCGCATTGGTCGCGGTGGCAAGCAGAAGCGTGTAGCCGTCAGGCTTCGCGTTTACGACTTCCTCGGCGGCAAGGTTATTGCTCGCGCCGTTGCGGTTCTCGACATACATCGTTTGGCCGAGCCGCTCCGATAGCCATTGCGCCGCGAGCCGGGCGACGACATCCGGCGCGCTGCCGGGCGTGCCGCCGACGACAAGACGAACCGCTCGCGTTGGAAATGTTTCGGCTCGGCCGTTGCTCGGCAATGCGGCGGTTGCCGCGGCTGCCGCCGTCGCACCGAGCAGGTTTCTGCGGTGAAGCATCGTGGCTGCGGCGCTCCCTCATTGTTTTGGTTATGGTATAAGGTAGCTCGGGACCGGCTGCGGAGAAAGCACATCATGGCGTCCATCGAGAAATTCAACGACCATTGCTGGAAGGATGTCGTTCCCGAAGCCGATCTCAAACTCTACGCCGGCTGGCGTCGTGAGACCTTCGTCGGCCCGCGTCCGGCGCTGTTGGCTATCGACCTCTACGATCTGGTCTATCGCGGCGGACCGCTGCCGCCATCCGAGCTCAACGCCCGCTACCCGAACACCTGCGGTATTTTCGCGCACCGCGCCGTCGCGCCAACCAAGAAGCTTATTGCGGCGGCGCGCCGCGGCGGCATACCGATCTTCTTCTGCACCCAGGACATCAGGCCCAACAACAGGCCGTCCGGCGCGGTGTCAACGCGCCGCAAGCGTCCAGTGCCGGATGACGGTTACGCGCTCTATCGCGAGTTTGAGCCTGAACCGCGGGACATCCTGATCCGGAAGCAGCGCGCCAGCATCTTCGCGGGAACGCCGCTCGCGTCTCACCTGGCCGTGCTTGGCGTGCAGAGCCTGATCGTATGCGGCGAAAGCACCTCGGGGTGCGTGCGCGCCAGTGTGGTCGACGGCTATTCGAGTGGCTATCATGTCGCTGTTGTCGAGGAGTGCACCTATGACCGCGCGGAACTCACGCACAAGGTCAACCTGTTCGACATGCACCACAAATATGCCGACGTGATGTACCTCGACGAGGTGCTGGCGCACCTGGATTCGCTGGGACTTCCACGCGCGGCGGAATAGCTGCGATCACGGTCATTAAAATCGCACACGCTGTCGGCGGCGACATCTCACATTTTGACGCGACGCATTCCCCGCGCTAACCGCTTCACCCGGTCAGGCGACAGTGCAGGAAACGGAATGCTTCGGATTGGGAATCTTGTTTTTGACGCGTGGGGCCGGCGCTTTTTCGATTCGGCGAGTGTGACGATTCCGGCCGGCGCAAAAGTTGGCTTGGTGGGGCGCAATGGCGTGGGCAAGTCGACGCTGTTCAAGCTGATCAAAGGCGAACTGATCCCGCAAGGTGGCGACATCGAACTGCCGAAACGCGCCCGGATCGGCGCGGTCGATCAGGAACATCCGGCAACGCCCGCGAGTCTTCTGGACACGATCCTGGCGGCCGACACGCGGCGCGATGCGCTCAATGCCAAGTTGGAGACTGCGGCACCTGAGGAACTCGCCGAAATCTACCAGGAGCTCAATGCCATCGATGCGGACCGCGCGCCGGCCCGTGCGGCCGAAATCCTCAGCGGACTGGGTTTCGCCAATGCCGATCTCGGGCGCTCGATGGTTGAATTTTCCGGCGGTTGGCGAATGCGGGTTGCGCTGGCGGCGGCACTGTTCGCCGAGCCGGACCTGCTTTTGCTCGACGAGCCGACCAACTATCTCGATCTTGAGGGTGCGCTCTGGCTGGAGGCGCGGCTAAAGAAATATCCGCAAGCCGCGCTGGTCGTGAGCCACGACCGCGAGCTTCTCAACAATTCGGTCGATGCGATTTTGCATCTGAGCGCCGGCAAGCTCGTGCTTTACAACGGCGGCTATAATCAATTCGAAACCCAGCGTGCCGAAAGGACGAGGCTCCAGGTCGCGACACGCGCCAAGCAAGAGGCTGAACGCGCCCACCTGCAGCGCTTCATCGATCGCTTCAGCGCCAAGGCCAGCAAGGCGGCGCAGGCCCAGTCGCGCATCAAACGCCTGGCAAGGCTCGAGCCGATTGCGGCTCCGATCGAGGAGCGGGTGGCGCCGTTCACGCTGCCGTCGCCGCGTCGTCCGCTGGCGCCGCCACTGATTCAGCTCGAGGCCGCTGCGGTGGGATACGGCGGCCCTCCGGTGTTGCGCAATCTCAATCTGCGGCTCGACGTCGACGATCGCGTTGGCCTCCTCGGCGTCAACGGAGCGGGCAAGACGACATTCGCCAAGCTGTTGGCCGGCGCGCTGCCGCTGCAGTCCGGCCGGATGATCCGCGAGAACAGAATTAAAGTCGGCTGGTTTCATCAGCATCAGATCGAGGCGCTCGATCCGGCCGACACGCCGCTGGACATCATCCGGCGCACGCTGCCGGATGACAGTGAATCTGCTCGGCACTCGCGGCTGGCGCAGTTCGGACTGGCGTTCGACAAGCAAGATACGGCGGTTGCCGATCTTTCGGGCGGCGAGCGCGCGCGCCTCCTGCTCAATCTGGTTGCAATGGCGGAGCCGCATCTCTTGATTCTGGACGAGCCGACCAATCACCTCGACATAGATAGCCGTCGCGCACTGCTCGACGCGCTCAACGACTACGAGGGCGCGGTCATCATGATCACCCACGACCGTTCGTTGATCGAATTGGTGGCGGACCGGCTATGGCTGACTGCCGATGGCCATATCAAGGCATTCAAGGGCGATATGGACGATTATGCGCGTTTTGTCCTGGAACGGGCGAGGGCCGGAAGCCGGCCGTCTCAAGACCCCGAAAAAGTGGGCTCGCGGCCGCAGGGGCAACGCTCCGACGTCGCCGATGCAATAGCTGTCTTGAGCCGCGAGCGGGCTGCCGTCCGGCAGGCGCGTTACGTCGCCAAAAAGGCGGCAAAGCTCAAGCGCCGAGGGGGGCGCTAGCCGAGAGGATCGCGCACTCTCGACAAGTCCAGGTTCTGGTTGCCTCGTTCCGGCACATGCCTATATAAGGCTGCTCAAACTCACACGCGGACCTTGGCCCCGAAAGGGGACCGTCCGGTGTCCGGCCGCGGAAAAATCCCATTGGCCGGGCTCTCGGTCCGCGGCGGATCAACCGGAGAACTATCGTTATGGCGCTGCCCGACTTCAGCATGCGCCAGCTTTTGGAAGCTGGCGTTCACTTCGGCCATCAGGCCCATCGTTGGAACCCGAAGATGGCGGAGTACATCTTCGGCGCCCGCAACAATATCCATATCATCGATCTGACGCAGTCGGTGCCGATGATGCATCAGGCGCTCCAGGCGATCAGCGACACGGTCGCCCGGGGCGGTCGTATTCTGTTCGTTGGCACCAAACGCCAGGCACAGGATGCCGTGGCCGACGCCGCCAAGCGCTCGGCGCAGTATTACGTCAATTCACGCTGGCTCGGCGGCACGCTCACCAATTGGAAGACGGTTTCCAACTCGATCAAGCGGCTGCGCAAGCTTGACGAAATGCTCTCCTCCAACGAGGCGCAGGGCTATACCAAAAAGGAGCGGCTGACGCTGCAGCGCGAGCGCGACAAGCTTGACCGCGCACTTGGCGGCATCAAGGACATGGGCGGGTTGCCCGACCTTCTGTTTGTCATCGACACGAATAAGGAGGACATCGCGATCAAGGAGGCGCAGCGCCTCGGCGTGCCGGTGGCGGCCGTCGTCGACACCAATTGCGATCCCGACGGTATCAGCTACGTGGTGCCCGGCAATGATGACGCCAGCCGAGCCATTACGCTTTATTGCGATCTTGTCGCCAAGGCCGCGATCGACGGTATTTCGCGGGCACAAGGGTCGCATGGCATCGACATCGGCGCTCAAGCGGAGCCGGTCATCGCCGAGGAAATCGCCGCGGACGGTAACAAGCTCGGCTTCGAGCAACTGTCGGGGCCGCGCGGTGTAGCCGACGATCTCAAAAAGCTGTCCGGCGTTTCGCCGGCAATCGAGAAGAAGCTCAATGACCTCGGTATCTTCCATTACCAGCAGATTGCCGAACTGTCGGCCACCGCTTCACACAATGTCGGCGAAGAGGTTGGACTGCCGGGCCGGGTGGAAGGTTGGATCGCCAAGGCGAAGCAACTGACCGCCGAGGCGGAGTAGGCGTCATTCCGGGACGCGCCAGACGCAAGCCCGGAAACCGCCGCCGGACAACGGTTTCGTAAAGCCCGAAGCCGTTATTAGATAAGCGGTGAGTATGGATTCCGGGTGCTCGCTTCGCGAGCGCGGAATGATTGAGCAGGGAAATTCAATGACCACGAGCATCACTGCCAGCATGGTGAAGGATCTCCGGGAAAAAACCGGAGCCGGCATGATGGACTGCAAGGGGGCGCTCACCGAGACCGGCGGCGACATCGAGGCTGCGGTCGATTGGCTGCGCAAGAAGGGGCTCTCCAAGGCGGCGAAAAAGGCCGATCGCGTGGCGGCCGAAGGGCTGGTTGGATCTGCGCTCAACGCCGGCAAGGGCGTTCTGGTCGAGGTCAATTCCGAGACTGATTTCGTGGCGCGCAACGAGCTGTTTCAAGGGCTGGTCAAAATGATCGCCAATGTCGCGCTCGATGTCGGTGCCGACGTGCAGAAGATTCTAGCCGCCCGCATCGGCGATCGCACCACCGCCGACGCCGTCGCCGAGACGATCGCCAAGATCGGCGAGAACATGACGCTGCGCCGCGCCGCCGAACTTTCGGTTGGCCAAGGCGTGGTGGCGAACTACCTGCACAATTCGCCGGGCGAGGGGCTGGGCCGGATCGGCGTGATCGTTGCGCTCGAATCGGCGGGAAAGACCGAGGAACTCAAAGCCATCGGCCGTCAGGTAGCGATGCACGTCGCCTCGGCCAATCCGCAGGCCGTCGAGCCGGCCGGACTTTCTGCGGTGGCCATAGAGCGCGAGCGCAATGTGCTCGCCGAAAAGGCCAAAGCCTCGGGCAAACCGGCCAATGTGGTCGACAAGATCGTCGAGTCGGGCCTGAAAACCTTCTACAAGGAGGTGTGTCTGCTCGACCAGCCGTTTATCTTTGACGACAAAAAGAGCGTGGCGCAGGCGCTCAAGGAAGCCGAAGGCAAAGTGGGAGCGCCGATCAAGATCGGCGGCTTCGTACGCCTTGTGCTGGGCGAAGGGGTCGAACGGCCGGCCGGCGACTTTGGCGGTGAAGTCGCGGCTCTCGCCGGCGCGCATTAGGAAGCTTGCCGCCGCCTGTTGGGTTTTACGAGTAAATGCGCTAGCTCCTAATGCGAATCGGGCTATTCCGCCCGCGGCGCGGAAGCTTGATACGGCCTCGCGAACGGGATTCTCATGGAGAAGCCGAAATATCGTCGGGTGATCGTCAAGCTCTCGGGCGAGGCGCTCAGTGGCCCCGAAAAGTTCGGCATCCATCAGCGCACGATCGAGCGTTTTGCTGCCGATCTGGTCGCGGCACATAGCCTCGGCATAGGCCTCGGTGTTGTGGTCGGCGGCGGCAATGTCCTGCGCGGAGCGCAAATATCCGAGGATGGGTTGTCGCGTCCGACGGCCGATTCCATGGGCATGCTGGCCACTGTCATGAACGCTCTGGTGCTTGAGGCGGCGATCGAGCGGGCTGGTGTGAGTGCGCGCACCATGTCGGCGCTTTCCATGCCGCAGGTCTGCGAAACCTACGAGCGCCAGCGTGCACTCCGCCATCTCGATGACAAGCGGGTCATCGTCTTTGCCGGCGGGACCGGCAATCCCTACTTCACAACCGATACTACGGCGGTGCTGCGAGCCGCCGAAATGGGGTGCGATGCCGTTCTCAAGGCCACTGATGTCGATGGCGTCTATACGGCCGATCCGAAGCGGGACGCGGCTGCGACCCGCTATAGCCGTCTTGACCACCAGGAAGCGCTCGACCGGCGGCTGAAGATCATGGATGCGACTGCGTTCGCGCTTGCTCAGGAAAATCGTATGCCTATCATCGTATTTTCGATCCTCGATCAGGGTGCGATCGCCAACGTCCTGAGTGGGAAGGGGCATTTCACCATCGTCGGCTGACGATGGCGTGTTTGCAAATCCCGGTCCCGGCCGCCAGCAAGCCGAGGCAGCACGAGAGGGCCGGCCTGAACGGCGATTGTGGAGGACGCCATGGCTGACACGGCATTCGATATGAACGATCTCAAGCGCCGCATGCAGGGTGCGCTCGCATCGCTCAAGCAGGAATTGTCGGGCTTACGCACCGGGCGCGCTTCGACCGCCTTGCTCGATCATGTTCAGGTCGAGGCCTATGGCAGCCACATGCCGCTCAATCAACTGGCCACGATCAGCGCCCCCGAACCACGCCTGCTTCACGTCCAGGTCTGGGACCGCTCGATGGTCCATGCCGTCGAGAAAGCCATTTCGGCCGCCAATCTCGGGCTCACTCCTTCGACGGAAGGGCAGGTGCTCAAGTTGCGTATCCCGGAGCTGAATGAGGAGCGGCGGCGGGAAATTGTGAAAGTCGCGCACAAATACGCCGAAGCGGCGCGGGTCGCGGTGCGTCATGTGCGCCGCGATGGTCTCGACCTTCTGAAAAAGCTGGAAAAGGACCACAAGATCAGCGAAGACGATCACGAGCGTCAGGCTGCGGAGGTGCAGAAGGCGACCGATGCATCCATCGCCGAGGTGGAGAAGATGCTTGCCGGTAAGGAAAAGGAGATCATGACCGTTTGAGCGAGGCAGCAAGCTCGACAGAGACGGCCGCACAGTTGCCGCAGGCGGAGAGTGGCGGCTTCGAGACGCCGCGGCACGTCGCCATCATCATGGACGGCAATGGGCGCTGGGCCGCGGCGCGCGGCTTGCCGCGAGTGGAAGGTCACCGCCGCGGGGTCGAGGCGTTGCGCAAAACCGTGCGCGCAGCGGCGGACATCGGCATCTCCTATTTGACGATTTACTCCTTCAGCTCGGAAAATTGGTCACGGCCCGCTTCGGAAATCAGAGATCTGCTGGGCTTGCTCCGCCGCTTCATTCGCAACGATCTTGCCGATCTGCACAGCAGCAATGTACGCGTGCGTGTCATCGGCGAGCGCGAGGATCTCGCTCGCGACATCCGTCTCCTGCTGCAAGAGGCAGAGGATCTGACCCGCGACAACGACGGTCTGACATTGGTCGTGGCATTCAATTACGGCGCTCGCCAGGAAATCGCTCGCGCCGCGAGGCGGTTAGCCGCCGACGTGGCTGCTGGACGGCTTTCGGCCGACGCCATCACGTCGGACATGATTGCGCGCCATCTTGATATGCCCGACGTGCCAGATCCCGACGTCATCGTCCGAACGAGCGGCGAGCAACGGCTCTCAAATTTTCTGCTTTGGCAGGCCGCCTACAGCGAATTGGTGTTTGTCCCGCTCAATTGGCCGGATTTCGATCGTGCCGCTCTCGAAAGCGCGATTACCGAATACCACCGGCGCGAGCGCCGCTTCGGCGGTCTGATCACCCAGACCGGATCGTGATCGGGCTTTATCATCGCGGGGCGCGCACCGGCGGCGGCGGACGCAATATTCGGCTGCGCATTGGCTCCGCCGTTGTCCTCGCGCCGCTCGTCCTCGCAGCCGCATATGCCGGCGGGCGGGTTTTCCTTGGTCTGTGCGCTGTCGCCTCGGCGGGAATACTCTGGGAGTGGACGCGGCTGGTCACGGGCCGGTCCAATCCGCGGCTCCTCGGAGCCGGCGGGGCCGCACTCGTCGCCGCGCTAGCGCTAGTCGGCCTCGGCGACCCCGGCGCGGCATTCATTGTCATCGGGGCAGGAGCCGCATTGGCGGGCACAATCGCCGCGGTTGGTTCGGCGAGACGAACCGGTTGGCGCGGGGCGCTTTGGGCGGCGGGGGGTGTTCTTTATGCCGGGGTCGCTTTCCTCGGCCCTGCGCTGTTGCGCCGCGATGCCGAACTGGGCTTTAGGGCGTTCCTTTTCTTGGCCGCGAGCGTCTGGATGACAGATGTTTGCGCCTACGCGGTTGGCCGAACGGTCGGAGGGCCTTTGCTGTGGCCGCGGGTTAGCCCCAACAAGACCTGGGCCGGGGCCATCGGCGGTCTTGTCGGGGGGGGTGCCGGAGGCCTTGTGGTCGCTTATGCGGGCGGTACAGGCGGCTTGGCGGTGGTGGGAGTAATCGCGTTGGTGCTGTCAGCCATTGCGCAGGCGGGCGATCTTTTCGAATCCGCGGTCAAGCGGCGCTTTGGCGCCAAAGATTCCAGCCAGCTCATTCCCGGTCATGGCGGACTGATGGATCGTCTTGACGGCTTTCTGGTTGCCGCGTTGACGGCGCTCGCGATCGGCGTGCTGCATCAGGGAACGGCTGCCCCCGCACACGGCTTGCTGCTATGGTAGCGCCATGACGATCCCCCAGCCTCTGGCGAAAATTGGCCCAGCCGCCGCGCCGCGTAGCGTGACGCTGCTTGGTGCCACCGGCTCGATTGGTTCGAGCACCGTTGACCTATTGCGGCGCGATCGGTCCCATTATCAGGTTGAGGCGCTGACGGCGCACCGCAACGCGGCTGGACTGGCGGAGCTTGCCCGCGAATTCGGTGCGCGTTTTGCGGCGGTCGCCGATCCCGAAGCCTACGGTGAGCTCAAAGCCGGCCTTTCCGGCACCCGCATCGAGGCAGCCGCCGGTCCTGCAGCCTTGGTGGAAGCGGCGCAGCGTCCCGCCGAATGGGTCATGGCGGCAATCACCGGCGCCGCCAGCCTCGAGCCGACGCTCGCCGCCGCCGAACGCGGCGCGACTGTGGCGCTGGCGAACAAGGAATGTCTCGTATGCGCGGGCGCGCTGTTCATGCGGCGCGCAGCCGCCGCCGGCGCCCGGGTCCTGCCCGTTGATTCCGAGCACAACGCGATTTTCCAGGCGCTAAGTGCAGGTCGCCGCGAAGAGGTGAGGCGAATCGTGCTCACGGCCTCGGGCGGCCCTTTCCGCACGTTTTCGGCCGAGGCCATCCGCAAGGTCACGCTGGAACAGGCTCTCAAGCATCCAACATGGTCGATGGGACCAAAGGTCACGATCGATTCCGCAACCCTGATGAACAAGGGACTGGAATTGATCGAAGCCCGCCACTTGTTCGGCCTGGCGCCGGAGGAACTCGACGTCGTCGTGCACCCCCAATCCGTCGTTCATGGGATGGTCGAATTTCGTGACGGCTCGGTCATTGCGCAGCTCGGCTCGCCCGACATGCGTATTCCGATCGCCCATTGTCTTGCCTATCCCGAGCGTATCGCGACGCCTGCGCAGCGGCTCGATCTTGCACGGCTTGCGATGCTTACATTCGAAGAACCCGATCCGACGCGATTCCCGGCGCTGCGGCTTGCGCGACAGGCGCTTGCCGTCGGCGGCGCAGCCCCGACCGTACTGAACGCCGCCAATGAGGTTGCGGTCGCGGAATTTGTCGGCGGCCACCTTGGATTTACAGGCATACCGGCCCTTGTCGAGGCTACCCTCGATGCGGCCGAACGCAATGGCGCCATGGCTGAGCCACAATCGGCTGAGCAGGCTGTCACAATTGACCATAAGGCAAGAAAGTGGGCGACCGACCTCTTGCCCGAAATTGCCGCAATGGCATCCTAGTCAGGACTCAAGTTTGAATCTTTAGGGGCCGGGACCGAGCGCAATGGGGATGCAAATTTACTTGCACGCGCAGGCGCTTGGGCTGGATGTCCTGCACTATCTCGTTCCGTTTGTGTTCGTATTGAGCCTCGTGGTCTTTGTCCATGAGCTCGGTCACTTCATGGTGGCGCGCTGGTGCGGGGTGCGAATCTTGGCATTTTCGATCGGATTTGGCCCCGAACTTGTCGGGTTTTATGATCGCCATGGCACGCGCTGGAAAATCGCCGCCGTTCCGCTTGGCGGCTATGTAAGATTCTTTGGCGACGAAAATGCCGCGAGCGTGCCCGATCACGCGCAAGCTTCGAAAATGGATGCCGAGGATCGAGAGCAAAGCTTCATTTTCCAGCCCTTGCTCAAGCGAGCGGCCATTGTCGTCGCTGGTCCATTCGCAAATTTCCTATTGGCGATCGTGATATTCGCCGGAATCTTCATGTTGTACGGCGTGCAGACCATGAGCGCGCGCGTCGATGAAGTGCAGCCCGGAAGCCCCGCGGCGGCGGCCGATTTTAAGCCTGGCGACTTGGTTAAGGCGATCGATGGGCAAAAGATCGCCGATTTTGCCGATATGCAGCGCATTGTGGCCGATAGCGCCGGCGAAACCCTGCACATCACCGTGGATCGAAACGGCGCTCAGGTCATCCTGAGCGCAACGCCTGTCCTCCATCAGGAGAAGGACATTTTCGGCAATGTCCATCGGATCGGTCTGCTCGGCATCAGACGATCGCCGACGCCGTCAGACCTCAAATATAAGCCGGTTTCACCGCCGCGCGCCGTGTGGATGGGTGTGCAGGAAACCTGGTTCGTGATCGATAAGACGATGACGTATCTTGGCCGCGTGGCTGTCGGCCGCGAGGCCGCCAATCAGCTTGGCGGCCCGATACGAATCGCGCAAATGTCGGGGGAGGTGGCGAGCATCGGCTTCGTCGCTCTCGTCCATCTGGCCGCGGTGCTATCCGTTTCGATCGGATTGCTAAACCTGTTTCCGATCCCGTTGCTCGATGGAGGACATCTCTTGTTCTACTCGATTGAGGCCGCGCGCGGCCGGCCGTTGTCTGAACGGGCTCAGGAAGTCGGCTTCCGGATAGGGTTCGCGATCGTCATCATGTTGATGATATTTGCAACGTTCAATGACATCGTACATCTGTCAGCTTCCTAAAGGGGCGGGCAAATATCGGGCGCTTGGAGATGGGCAGAAAAATAATGACAAACAATTCGAGCGGATGATGCGTTAAGGGGATCTAGAGCGACCCGCCAGTTGGGGGCGGCAACGAGGGGAATGAGGGCGCGTTGCGCATGGAAATGTGGGTACGGGTAAAACGAGGGCTTGTCGTGATCGGCTTGCTCCTCGCAGTGGGCCTTGTCGGCTTTGCGTCCGACATCGCGGTCGCGGCGCCGAGGGAATCCGCGTCGGCGGCGCAGATTGTGGTGAAGGGCAACCGTCGCATCGATACCGACACCATCCTCCAATATTTCAAGCCGACGCCGGGCACGCCTCTCGACGCCGACCAGATCAACGCCGGCATCAAGGCGCTCTACGAATCCGGTCTCTTCCAGAACATCAACGTAAGCCGGCAGGGCAGCCGTCTGATCATCTCGGTCGTTGAAGCGCCCGTCATTGATCGCGTCGCCTTCCAAGGCAATTACCGGATCAAGGACGAGCAGCTGCAGGCGCAGATACAATCGAAAGCGCGGGGTTCGCTCTCCAAGGCCGCCGTGCAGGCGGACACCGAGCGCATTATCGATATGTATCACAGCAGCGGTCGTTTCAACGTCACCGTCGTACCGGAAATCATTGACCGGCCGAACAATCGCGTGGACCTGATCTTCGTTATCCACGAGGGTGAGAAGACCGGAGTCAAGGAGATCGACTTTGTCGGGAATCACGCCTTCTCGAACTGGCGGCTGAAGGATGTGATCAAAACCGATGTCTCGAACTTCCTCAGCTTCCTGCAGACCACCGACGTCTATGATCCGGACCGCATCGAGGCCGATCGTGACCTGCTGAGGCGCTTCTACCTCAAACACGGCTACGCCGACGTGCAAATTGTATCCGCTACCGGCGTGTACGATCCGGCGAGAAAGGGATTCATCGTCACCTTCACGATTGAGGAAGGACCGCGATACCATTTCGGCAAGATCAACGTTGTATCCAACGTGCGCACGGTGGACGCTGCTACGTTGCGCTCGATCGTCTCCACCCATCAGGGCGATGTGTATAACGGCGACGCCGTACAGAAGTCGGTGGAAGATCTCACCGTCGCAATGGCGCGGCGCGGCTATCCGTTCGGTACGGTTCGGCCGCAGGGCGACCGTAATCCGCAGGCGCGAACGATCGGCGTTACCTATGTCGTGGACGAGGGCACACGCGCCTATATCGAACGCATCAACATCCGCGGCAACACGCGGACGCGCGATTATGTGATTCGGCGCGAACTGGACGTCAACGAAGGCGATCCGTACAATCGGGCGCTGCTCGATCGCGCCGAGCGCCGAATCAAAAACCTCAACTTCTTCAAAAGCGTCAAGATCACGACGGAGCCGGGTTCGGCGCCGGACCGGGTGATCGTCAATATCGATGTTGTCGAACAATCGACCGGCGATTTCTCGATCATGGGCGGATACTCGACGGCGGAGGGCTGGATGGTGTCGGCTTCCGTCTCCGAGCGCAACTTGCTTGGAACCGGGCGCTTTGCCAAAGTCGGGGCAACTTACGGCGAGTATGTTCGCTCGGCCGAGCTGGATTATGTCGAGCCGTATTTCTTAAATCAGCGCATCGGCGCCGGCATCGACTTGTTCGCGAAACAGACGTTGGCCAACAGCTACTTCTCCTACGGGACGGAATCGTATGGTGCGACGTTAAAGCTCGGCTTGCCGTTGCGTGAAGATCTGTCGTTTCAGCTTCGCTATTCGATATACACGCAGTCGATTCAG
>JBOHIU010000175.1:0-13880 GCA_050725855.1 Xanthobacteraceae bacterium
TACTCGCGCGTCACCTTGAAGCCGGTGAAAGCCAGCAGGTTCGCCAGCGCGTCGCCGAAGACGGCGCCGCGACAATGGCCGATATGCATCGGACCGGTCGGGTTGGCGGAGACATATTCGACGTTGACCGGCTCGCCGCGACCAACGTCGCTCCTGCCGTAACGCCCACCAACCCGCACCGCGCTGCGCAAGGCGTTCAGCCAAGCCGCAGACTTGAGCGTCAGATTAATAAAACCCGGACCGGCCACATCGACCTTGTCGACGATTTCATCGCTGCGAAGCTGCTCAGCAATCCGCTCGGCAAGATCGCGCGGCTTTTTGCCGGCATCCTTGGCGAGCACCATGGCGGCATTGGTCGCCATGTCGCCGTGCGCCGCATCGCGCGGCGGTTCGACGGCCACGCGTGATTGATCGATGCCGACCGGCAAATAACCCGCCGCGATCAGCGCATTGAGGGTGCGGTGCACGCGATCGAGGATTTCGGCGAAAATGTTCTCTGCGGACATGCAACAGTCAATGCTTCGATGAGCAGGCGGCGCCGCGCGCCTAACGCAGTTCCGGGGTCGAGTCAAAGAGCCGCGCATGCTCGGCAAGCGCGTAGCGATCGGTCATGCCGGCGATGAAGTCGGCAATGCGGCGCGCCCGTGTTCCCTTGCCTGCACCCGCCAAGCCCTCCTGCCACTCGGCGGGAAGCTCGGCGGGCATGGCGCAGTAGCGGGCGAACAGGTCGCGGACTACGCCTGCGGCTTGGTCCATCACGGTCATGACCCTGGCATGGCGATACATTCTTGGCCGCAGGAACGCCTTGATAGCGCGATCCGCCTCCGCCATGGCGGGCGAGAAGCCGGCAACGGGCGCGGACGCCTCTCGCACCGCCTCGGCCGACGACGGCGCAAGCCGAAACAGCCGCCGCCCGGTCTCAACGACCACGTCCTCGATGAGACGCCCGATCAGCCGGCGAGCGAACTCGTGCACCTGGCGAGCCGGATCGAGCGCCGGATACTCGGTCCGTATCGCGGCGACGATCTCGCCCGGAAGCGCGACGGCGGCGATGGCGTCGAGACCGAACAATTCCGCGCGCAATCCGTCGTCGAGATCATGAGCGTCGTAGGCGATGTCGTCGGCCACCGCCGCGACTTGCGCCTCCGCGCCCGGATAGCTCCACAATTGCAAATCCTGCGACCGCGAATAACGCAGGATCTCCTCCGGCACCCCATGCAGCCGGTAGCGGCCGAGCGGATCGCCACTGCGATCGGTGAGCGGTCCGTTGTGCTTGACGAGCCCTTCCAGCGTTTCCCACGTCAAATTGAGGCCGTCGAAATCCGGGTACCGCCGCTCCAGTGTGGTCACGACGCGGAGCGTCTGCGCATTGTGATCGAAGCCGCCGAACGATCTAAGGCATTCGTCGAGCGCGCGCTCGCCGGCATGGCCGAACGGCGGGTGCCCAAGATCGTGAGCGAGTGCCAGGGCCTCGGCCAAGTCTTCGTCCAGGCCGAGCGCGCGGGCGAGCGCCCGGGCGATCTGAGTCACTTCCAGGGTGTGGGTCAGCCGGGTGCGAAAATGGTCGCCTTCGTCGGAGACGAAGACCTGCGTCTTTTGCTTGAGCCTGCGGAAGGCGGTCGAATGGATGATGCGGTCGCAATCGCGCCGGAACGCATTGCGGGTCCTGCTGACCGGCTCCAGATGAAGCCGCCCGCGGCTTAGCATCGGATCGCACGCGAAGCCGGCGCGTGGCATTGCGGCGTCAATCGCCATTTTTCCTGCCTGACGCTAGTGTGGCGGTTCAGAACTCCGCACCTTCAGTTCGGCTGGATTCATCGTGCGGAGTTCTGACCCAAAGCCACGCTATATCAATAAGTTGCTAGTGTCCTTTCGATTCCGAAGTTCGCAAACCAAGGTGTCGCGTGGCCATGCAAACTTCGGAATCGGGACACTAGAATTGACCTCGGCCTATGCCGCACTTAACTATCGCGTAGGCGCCGTGACAACGGCACTTTTGGCGCTCCGCGCAACGTCTGTGGACACGTTGCGGCGGCGGGAGAGCAACATGACGGCGAACGTCATCGTGACCGAGCGGGCGGCCGCAAGGATCGGCGAGATTTTGGGCAAGGAGCCGACCGGGACGATGTTGCGCGTCAGCGTCGAGGGCGGCGGCTGCTCCGGCTTTCAGTACAAATTCGATACCGAGCGCGAGCGCGCCGACGACGACACGGTTATCGAGAAGGCCGGTGCGACGGTCCTGATCGATCCGGTCTCGCTCGACTACATGGCCGGCTCCGAGATCGATTTCGTCGACGACCTGATCGGATCGTCGTTCCGGGTCAACAACCCGAAGGCCACCGCGTCCTGTGGCTGCGGCACCAGCTTCGCGCTCTGATGCGCATTGCGACCTGGAACGTGAATTCGGTCAAGCAGCGCATCGATTCCGCGCGCGCCTGGCTCACCGATCGCCAACCCGACATAGTCTGCCTGCAGGAGACCAAATGCGTCGACGACGCATTTCCGCGCATGGAGTTCGAAGCGCTCGGCTACAACGTTGCCATCCACGGACAGAAGACATTCAACGGCGTCGCCATTCTGTCAAAACTCAAGTTCGACGAGGTGACCAAAGGCCTGCCGGGAGACGACAGCGACGACCACGCGCGCTTCATCGAAGCCGCCGTGTCGACGGCGCACGGCGTGCTGCGGGTCGCCAGCATTTATCTGCCCAACGGCAACCCGCCGGACACCGAAAAGTACTCCTATAAAATAAGTTGGATGAAACGGCTGTCGGCCTACGCGAACGAACGGCTTGCGCTGGAAGAGTCGCTCGTGCTTGCCGGCGACTACAACGTCATCGCCACGGCGATCGATGCCAGGAATGCTCAGGCGTGGCTCGGTGACGCGCTGTACCTGCCGCGCACGCGCGATGAATTCCGCTCCCTGATCAATCTCGGCCTGACCGACGCGCTGCGCGCGACCAGCGACGATGCCGGGCTCTATACATTCTGGGATTATCAGGCAGGCGCTTGGCAGAAGAACAACGGCATCCGTATCGACCACATGCTGTTGTCTCCGCTCGCCGCCGATGTTTTGACGTCCGCCGGCGTCGATCGCCACGTGCGCGCTTGGGAGAAGCCCTCCGACCACGTCCCGGTTTGGATCGAATTGGATATCGAGCCGGCATCGGCCGGCAGCGAACAGAAGCGGTCGACGCGCCTCTGACGGCTCAACGCTTGTACGATCAGCCTAATACCGCCGCCCGTTGATCCAGTCTTTGAGGTAGACCAGCGCCATGGCGCGTTCGTCGTCGCTGGCCCGGCGGAAGGCGTTGTCGTAGAGCGGCTTCACCCATGCTTCGTTCGGACCGGCGCAATCGCGGCCGAGCGTTAGCCACATCAGGCCGCGCGCCGCCTGTCGGGGCACGTCCACGCCGCGGAACAGGATGTCGCCGAGCGCCGCCTGAGCCCGGCATTGGCCTTTGCTTGCCGCCAGCAGAAACCAGCGCGCCGCCTCGTGCACGTCGTTCGGATTGCCATCGAGATACAGGCGTCCAAGATCGTATTGGGCGTCGGGATCGCCGAAATACGAGGCCGCATAGGCGAACAATTGATGGGCGCGGGCGGAGTCGGGCTTGATGTCGGAGTTGGGAATTCCCGTGAGGTAATAACGCCCAAGCGCTACGAAGGCATTGGCGACGATGTGCGCCTGCGGCGTCCCCGGACGTTCGTCCGCGTGCGAATTGGCGATCTTACTGAAATACGCGAACGCGCGAATATCGTCCTGGGCGACGCCATCGCCATTGGCATACATACGGCCAAGCTTCCACTGCGCGGCTGTGTGACCCTGCTCGGCCGCATATTGCAGTGCAGTTATCTCCTTGGTCTTTCCGTCGGTCTGAGGCGCCGCGGTGCCGCCTCGCAATCCGTCTCCGGGCGTGAGCGACGCCGTTGCCGGAGTGGCCGTGCCGTCGAACGCGAGAGCCGGCTGGCCGCCGCGCGGGCCGAACCCGAGCCCGACCACGATGACGATGCACAGACCGGCGACTGTGGCGACGGCACCGCCCATAGCGACGCGCACCGTCCCATTAGGTATCCGCATAACACGCCTTCTCGACCGACGCGCCCGGGTGGGTGATAGCGCCGCCGCGCGCCGCACCGACCTGCTGGGCGTATTTCCACAAATAGCCGGAGGCGAACTCGTGGTCGCGGGGCTTCCAGTCCTTGGCCCGCCGGTCGAGTTCGCTTTCCGTCAACTGGACAGTGAGAGTCCCCTTCTCGGCATCCAGTTCAATGATATCGCCATCGCGAACAAGTCCGATCGGGCCGCCCACGGCGGCCTCGGGACCGATATGACCGACGCAAAAGCCCCGTGTGGCCCCGGAGAAACGGCCGTCGGTAATCAGCGCGACCTTGCCGCCCATGCCCTGGCCATACAGCGCGGCTGTCGTCGCCAGCATTTCGCGCATGCCCGGACCGCCCTTCGGCCCCTCGTAGCGGATCACCAGCACGTCGCCTTCCCGGTACGTCCTGTTCTTCACCGCTTCGAAACAGGCCTCCTCGCCATCGAAGCAGCGCGCCGGTCCGGTGAAACGCAAACGCTCCATGCCGGCAACCTTAACGATGGCGCCGTCCGGCGCGAGGTTGCCTCGGAGGCCGATGACGCCGCCGGTCGGGAAGATCGGCTTGTCGGCCGGATAGACGACGTTCTGATCTGCATTCCATTTCACCGACTTCATATTCTCGGCGATGGTGCGCCCGGTGACGGTGATGCAGTCGCCATGCAAATAGCCATGGTCGAGCAGCGTCTTCATCAACAGCGGAACGCCGCCAGCCTCGAACATGTCTTTGGCGACATAGCGGCCGGACGGTTTCAAATCCGCGATATAGGGTGTTCGTTTGAAGACTTCGGCGACGTCAAACAGATCGAACTTGATGCCGCATTCGTTGGCGATCGCCGGCAGATGCAGCGCCGCGTTGGTCGAGCCGCCGGTCGCGGCCACGACGGCTGCGGCGTTTTCCAGGGCTTTGCGGGTCACGATATCGCGGGGGCGAAGGTTCTTGACGATCAAATCCATGATCATCTCGCCCGCGAGCATGCAGAATTTGTCGCGGATCTCATATGGCGCGGGAGCGCCGGCCGAGTACGGCAGCGCCAGACCAATCGCCTCCGATACCGTCGCCATCGTGTTGGCGGTGAATTGCGCGCCGCAGGCGCCGGCCGAGGGGCAGGCATTCTGCTCCAGTATCTCGAGGTCGGCGTCCGACATGGCGCCGATCGAGTGCTTGCCGACGGCCTCGTAGACGTCCTGGATGGTGACTGGCTGGCCCTTGAAGGTGCCGGGCAGGATCGATCCGCCGTAGATGTAGATCGCCGGCACGTTAAGCCGGCACATCGCCATCATCATGCCTGGTTGCGACTTGTCGCAGCCCGCGACCCCGATCAGGGCATCGTAGGCATGGCCGCGTACCGTCAATTCCACGGAATCGGCGATCACCTCGCGCGACGGCAGCGAGGCTTTCATGCCGCCGTGGCCCATCGCAATGCCATCGGTCACCGTAATGGTGCAGAACTCGCGTGCGGTGGCGCCGCCGGCGGCCACGCCTTGCTTCACCGCCTGGGCTTGGCGCATGAGCGCGATGTTGCAGGGGGCCGCTTCATTCCAGCAGGTCGCCACGCCGACGAAGGGCTGGTGGATCTGCTCCGGGGTCAGACCCATGGCGTAATAGAATGCCCGGTGCGGGGCGCGCTCCGGCCCCTCTGTCGCGTGGCGGCTGGGTAGTCGTGTCTTCAGCTCTGTCTTGGTGTCCATCGAACAACTCAGGGCCAAACGCGGCCCGCTCGCCCCCCGTCCTTACCGTCCGCCTTCCGGAGCTATGCCGCCCGGGAAAGCGAAAGTACCCATTGACCTGCATACGCGGTTTGCTTCCGCAGCCGTCGATGTCGAGAAATCCTATGGCCAAAAAGCGGCGTCGGGGGCGGCTTTCCCGGCAAGTAGCCAAATGTTCCCGAACTGTTGCTCCGCGGCCACAGATCGGGCCGCGCTGAGCGCCTTTTGGTAACTCGCGATTTACCACGGCGCCCCACGAGTGCGACCTTCCGCCTGTGTCGAACCACCCATGCCGCCCATGCCAAAACGACTGACCAGCGCCTTCTTCAGCCGAAGCGTGCACCAGGTTGCGCCCGATCTCATCGGAGCGACGCTCCTGGTCGACGGCATCGGCGGACTGGTGGTGGAGGTCGAGGCCTATCACCACACCGATCCCGCCGCGCACAGCTTCCGTGGCCCGACGGCGCGCAACGCGGTCATGTTCGGCCCGCCGGGTTTTGCTTACGTCTATCGCTCCTATGGCCTCCACTGGTGCCTCAATTTGGTTTGCGAGCCGAAGGCTTCGGCCAGCGCGGTGCTGATCCGCGCGATCGAGCCGACCGCCGGCGTTGCTGCGATGCAGCGCCGGCGCCGTACCGCCGACCTGCGGCTGCTCTGCTCGGGGCCAGGCCGCGTCGGTGAGGCACTCGCCATCACCGGCGCCCACAGCGGCTTGGCGCTGACGGCGGCGCCATTCAAACTCTTTCCCCGCGACCGTAACGTAGAGATCGTTGCCGGGCCCCGCATCGGAATTACCAAGGCGGCGGACCTGCCATGGCGCTACGGGGAAAAGGGCTCGCGCTTTCTCAGCAAGCCGTTTCCTACAGGCACTAAACGCCTAGCCTGAACGCCGGGTCGAAGCCGAGTTCGCGGCGCGCCTTCTCGATCGAGACCGCGCCGTCATCGTCGGCGATATTATAGACGCCGGTGCCGCGGCTGACCGCCAGCGAGGCGGCCTGGGCCGCGGCGTCGATGTGGAGCGAGGGCTTTTGCGCCGGAGTTTCGCTCCAGGTGCCGGGACCATAAAAAAGCCCGTAGCGCAGCACGATTGCCTCCAACCCGGACTCCAGCACCTGCCGCTCCATGTCCGCGGCAGCCCGAACGGTCTTCAGCCGCGGGCCATCGACCAGGTTCAGCGGATCGGTCTCGCGATGCGGCTCCTTGCCGGGCGCATAGGCGAAGGCGACGCTCTGCACGATGAAGCGACGCGCTCCGGCGGCTTTAGCGGCGGCCACGAGATTGCGCGTGCCCTCAGTACGCATGCGGGCGTTGAGCGCATAGGCCGCGGCAAGTTGCTGGTCGTCGTCGAGCACGCGCGGCAGATCGGTCAACTGATGCATCGCCACGTCGGGCCCTGCCGCGATCGCGGCCCGCCGAAGCGCGTCCGCATCATAAACATCGACGATGACCGGATGGACGCCAGCGGCTTCGAGCCGTCGCGCGGCATCGGCCGAGCGCGTCATGCCGGTTACGTCATACCCGGCTTGGCACAACAGCGGGACGAGCCGCCGCCCGATCGCACCGCTTGCGCCAGCGAGAAAGATTTTCATGTCGAACCGTTCATTCCACGGCTTTCAGCCGCTCCAGCGCCTCGGCGATCTTGGCCTTGCGCGCCAGTGCCTCCTCGCGCTTCTCTTTTTCTTCCTCGACAACTTCCTCGGGCGCGCGCGCAATAAAGTTCGGATTGCCGAGCTTGGCGTCGACCCGGGCAATATCAGCATCGGCCTTGGCCATTTCCCTGGAAAGACGCGCGCGCTCGGCGGCTAGATCAACGATACCGGCGAGGGGCAACGCCACAACCTCACCGCGCACAACAATCTGCACAGCGCCCGGCGGATAAACCGGTGTCCTAGTCACCTCTGAAATTCGTGCCATCCTTTTTATGAACCCCGACCAGCGCTGGGCTCTCTCCCAAACATGGTCGCCCACGCTGACCATAACGAGCGGCAGCGGCACATTGACATTCATTTCGGCCCGCACGGATCGAATGGTGGTGACAAGATCAATCACCCACCCGATCTCCGCCTCGGCCTTTGCGTCAAAAGCCCCCGGACCGGGGGTCCAGGCAGCAAACGCCAGCAGATTCTTTCGCTTTTGCGGCGCCGTAACCGACCATAGTTCCTCAGTCACGAATGGCATGAATGGGTGCAAGAGTTTCAGGATTTCGTCGCGCGCCCAAGCCACCATTGCGCGCGTCTCATCCTTCGCAGGAGTATCGGGACCAAGCAGGACTGGCTTCACCAATTCAAGGTACCAGTCGCAATAGACGTTCCAGACGTAGCGATAGGCCGCACCGGCCGCGTCGTTGAACTTATAGTCCTTGATCGCTTCGGTAACTTCAGCGGCAGCCTTGGCCGTCTCGTGCGCGATCCAGCGATTCAGCGTTTCCTGTACTCCGCGTGGATCGAAGCCTTCCACGGTTGCGCAACCATTGATCTCGGCAAACCGCGCCGCGTTCCACAGCTTGGTCGCGAAATTCCGGTAACCTTCCACGCGCTGTTCTGAAAGTTTGATATCGCGGCCCTGTGCCGCCATGGCCGCAAGCGTGAAGCGCAAGGCATCGGCGCCGTATTTGTCGATCAGCTCCAGGGGATCGATGACGTTGCCCTTGGACTTCGACATTTTCTGCCCGCTGGCATCGCGTACCAGCGCATGGATGTAGACGACGGGGAACGGGACCTTGCCCATGCAATAAAGTCCCATCATCATCATCCGGGCCACCCAGAAGAAGATGATGTCGAAGCCGGTGACCAGAACGCTGGTCGGGTAATAGCGCGCGAGGTCCGCCGTGCGATCCGGCCAGCCGAGCGTCGAGAACGGCCACAGTGCCGAGGAAAACCAGGTATCGAGCACGTCGTCGTCGCGGTGAAGATACCCGTTGGCGAAGCCCGCGCGACGCGCCGGATCGGCGGCGATGGCACGGCCTTTTTCCGGGCTGATCTCCTCAATGTCGACATAGTGCGCAAGCGCCTCGGCAACGGCATCGTCTTCACTCTCGGCGACGAAGATTTTGCCGTCAGGCCCATACCAGGCCGGTATCTGGTGGCCCCACCAGATCTGCCGCGAAATGCACCACGGCTGGATGTTCTCCATCCAGCTGAAGAAGGTCGCTTCCCACTGCGCCGGCACGAACGCGCTCTTGCGCGCGCGCACCGCCTCGATCGCCGGCTGAGCCATGGTCTTGGCGTCAACGTACCATTGATCCGTCAGAAATGGCTCGATCACGGCGCCGGAGCGGTCGCCGTGCGGAACAACATGCGTCGTTTGCTCGATTTTTTCGATCAGCCCCGCCGCCTCAAGCCGCTCGACGATTTTTTTGCGGGCGGCAAAACGATCGAGACCGTGCAGGCCGAGCGTTGCATCCAGTTCGCCAGTGCGCGGTACGGCGTCCAGAAAGTCCGCGTTTTTTTCCAGGTCCAGGCACGCTTTGCCGTCGAGCACATTGACAAGCGGCAGATGGTGGCGCGAGCCCACCTGGAAATCGTTGAAATCGTGGGCGGGAGTGATTTTCACCGCCCCCGAACCCTTGTCCGGATCGGCGTAATCATCGCCGATGATTGGAATGCGGCGGCCGACCAGCGGCAGGACTGCGTGTTTGCCGACTAGATGCTTGAGGCGCTCGTTCTGCGGATGCACCGCGACCGCGACGTCGCCCAGCATGGTCTCGGGCCGCGTCGTCGCCACGACGATGAAGTCGCTTGAGCCCTCGATCGGATACTTGATGTACCAGAGCGAGCCTTTGGTCTCGACCTGAACCACTTCGAGATCGGAGATCGCGGTTTTCAGTTTCGGATCCCAATTGACCAGCCGCTTGTCCTTGTAGATGAGCCCCTTGCGGTAAAGCTCGACGAAAACTTTGCGTACCGCGCGCGAAAGCCCCTCGTCCATGGTGAAGCGCTCGCGCGACCAGTCGCAGGACGCGCCGAGCCGCTTGAGCTGCGAGATGATGGTGCCGCCGGATTCCGCCTTCCATTCCCACACCCGCTTGATGAAGGCCTCACGCCCCATGGCGCGGCTGTTCGGCTGCTGCCGCTCGATCAATTGCCGCTCGACCACGGCCTGCGTGGCGATGCCGGCATGATCGGTACCGGGCTGCCATAGCACATCCTTGCCGCGCATCCGCTCGAAGCGACAGAGAATGTCCTGTAGGGTATTGTTGAGTGCGTGCCCCATGTGCAGCGAGCCGGTGACGTTCGGCGGCGGGATGACGATGCAGTAGGGCAGCGCGCGGGCGCGGTCTTTCCGGCCGGCGCGGAAGGCGCCGGCATCTTCCCAGACCTTGTAAATGCGGGGTTCGACCATCGCCGGCTGATATCTGTTATCGATCATTTGCAGTTCGCTTTTTGCGGAATGCGGGGTAAAAAGCCCGCCCCGCGCACAGTGTCAACCAACGCCGGTCCCGCTGCCCCCGGCCAATCCTGGTTCCCAGCGAAATCCCGACGTGTCATCCCCCACACCGCTGACGGCGTCCGCGCCCCATAAGACGCCGACGCGATCAATCCTGCTGCTCGCCGTCGCCGGCTTTGCTGCTCAGGCGCAGGTCCGCGTCATGGATTCGCTGTTGCCGCAGATCGCGGCCGACTTCCGCTCCACCATCGGCGCCGCGGCCATTGTCGTGACATCTTATGCGGTTGCGCATGGTTCAATCCAATTGGTCATCGGGCCGATCGGCGACAAGGTCGGGAAATACCGCACCGTCGCCATCATGTGCGCGGTCGGCACGGTTCTGGTCGCGCTGTGCGGCTTGACCGCATCGCTGCAGCAGCTGGCGATAGCGCGGCTGGCAACCGGAGCGGCCGCGGGCTGGGTAATTCCGATTTCCATGGCCTATGTGGGTGACGTCACCCCTTACGAACGGCGGCAGCCGATTTTGGGGCGCTATCTCACCGGGCAGATTCTCGGTCAGCTTTCCGGGCAGGCCCTGGGCGGCGTCCTCGGCGACCTTTTGGGCTGGCGTAAGGTGTTCTTCGTGCTGTCCGCCGTGTTCGCCCTGGCGACGATTGGCCTGGTGTTCGAGCTGATCGCCAATCCGCGCACCCGCGAGCCGGGACATCCGAACGAAACCACGCGAGGCTTTATCGCCGATTATGCAGCGGTCCTGACCACGCCATTCGCCCGCATCGTTATTCTCGCGGCGTTCATCGAGAACGTGTTTCTCTGGGGCGCCTTCGCCTATATCGGCGCCCACCTGCGGCTGCACTTCGATCTGAGCTACACGCTAATCGGATTAAGCGTCGGCTGCTTCGGCCTCGGCGGCCTCATCTATGCGGGTCTGGTGAAGCAGTTTGTGCTCCGGCTCGGCCAGGTCCGTCTGGCGACCGCGGGCGGCTTTGTCATCGCGGCCGGCTACGCGGCGCTCGCCGCAGCAGGCGCATGGTGGTGGGCGCCACTCGCTACGACCGCGATCGGACTGGGCTTCTACATGCTGCACAACACGTTGCAGACCAACGCCACGCAGATGACGCCGCAAGCGCGCGGCACCGCCGTCGCGATCTTTTCTTCGGCGATCTTCATCGGGCAAACCGTGGGCGTGTTCGCCGGTTCGCTTCTGATCGACCGCCTCGGCGCCGCGCCCTTATTCGTTGGCAGCGCGCTGGTGCTGCCCGCTCTGTCCGTGTGGTTTGCCCAAGCGTTGCGGCGGCACCAAGCGTTCAAGTAACTATCCGTCCTCTACAGCGAGAAACCGAATGTCTCGTTCAGCCCGCGCCGCCCCGCCGGCGTGACGGCGAGCGCACGGCTGTCGCGCATGCGCTGCAGCCAATTGAGATCGAAGCAGCGCTGCGCCAGGACGGCGCCGACCGCACCGCCAAGATGCGGCCGCCGCTCGGTCCAATCCAGGCATGGCCGGCAAAAAATCCGTCGGAGGCCGCGCGTCGCGGCAAGGTCGACGCCGAATTCCTCCAGGAAAGCGACGCCGCTTTCGGTGATTTCGCCACCCTCGTCGGCAAGCACAAGGTGACCGCGCGCGCAGAGCGAATCGGTCAGGCCGACGCCGAGCCTGCCGGCGACGTGATCGTAGCACGTGCGCGCATCGCGCATCGCTTCATCGAGCTTCGACGGCGGCCGGTGGCGCGGCGGCGCATCCGCGACCACCGCCATGATGCCTTCGAGCATTTCAGCCACGCGCGGCGTGGCGATCCGATAATACCGATGCCGGCCCTGCCTGATGCAGGCGATCAATCTTCCTTCCGTGAGTTTCCCGAGGTGTCCGCTCGTCGTTTGCGGCGAAACACCCGCCATGTGAACGAGCTCGCCCGCCGTGAGCGCCTGCCCGCCCATCAAAGCCGCCAGAATATTGGCGCGCGCCGGATCGCCGACCAGCGCCGCGACCTCCGCAATGCGCACATCCGCCGTCATCGAAATGCCCTCTGCGAACTTTTCCGTTCGAGACTTTCATGGCGAAATTTAGTGCATGGGTATCGGGTGGTCATCCCCGAATGCTTCGGCCACGACCGTAGCGTCAGATCTTGAGCGCGCGGTTCGAGCTTCTCATGTCAGCCGCGACAATCGATTTTACAGAGGCCGACATGACAATGACACTTCCTTCGATTCGTGCGCGGGCGACACACGACACAACTCTCATTCTGCTGACCATGTCGCTCGGCGTGCTCATTGCGCAAATCGACACCTCCGTGGTCAACCTTGCCGTCAAACAGATTGGCGCGGACCTGAAAACCGGCGTGACAGCGTTACAATGGGTCGTCGACGTCTACAATCTCGTCTATGCGAGCCTGCTGCTCACGGCCGGTACGCTTGCCGACCTTTACGGCCGGCGCCGGATTTTTGGGCTCGGCATTGCGCTGTTTACGCTCGGCTCGCTCGTCTGCGGCTTCGCGCCCAACGCTGTCGTGCTTGTCGCCGGACGCGGCATCACCGGACTCGGCGCCGCGCTTGAAGTTCCCACCTCGCTGGCGATCCTCACCGTCGCCTATCCAAATACCAAACAGCGCACCCAAGCGCTCGGATTTTGGGCGAGCTGCAACGGCCTTGCCTTCATCATCGGCCCTACCCTCGGCGGCGTGCTGGTCGAATCCGCCGGATGGCGCAGCATCTTCTTGCTGATCATTCCGCTGTGCGCCCTGGCGCTCGGGCTGACCGCGATGTCAGTGCCGGAATCAAGCGATCCAAATGGCCGCCAACTCGACGTCCCCGGACAGATGCTCGCCATCGCGGCGTTGGGCGCGTTGTCGCTCGCCGTCATCGAAGGCCCGCGTTGGGGCTGGGGATCGATCGGAAGTATTGCAGCGTTCGCCGGCTCGCTTGTGAGCGCGACATTATTTATACGGCGGCAGAGAGGCGCTGACGGCGCGCTGGTCCCGCTCGCGATGTTCAAGAACCGCGTGTTCGCGGCGAGCCTCGGTGTCGCGTCCGCAATGACCTTCGGGATGTACGCGATGTTGTTCCTGACGCCGCTTTACCTCCAAGCTGGCCGCGGCGACAGCGCACTGCAGGCGGGAATCGAGCTGTTGCCGATGTCGGTCGCGTTCGTGATCGTCTCGCAATTATCCGGCAAGATCGCCAACGCGTACGGTCCGCGTCTACCGATGACGCTCGGCATGACCATGATGGGCGGCGGCTTGTTCATGCTCGCGCTCATTCCGCTCAATGACAGCCTGTTCCTGATCGAAGCTGCGCTCCTGGTGATCGGCTGCGGCCTTGGCTTCAACACCGCTCCAGTCAATGCAGTGGCGGTCGCCAATGCGCCCGCGGCACGCTCGGGCACGGCCTCGGGCCTGGTGAATACCGCGCGCATGGTCGGCGCCACGATGGGCGTTGCAGTCCTTGGCGCGATCTTCGCCATGGTCACAGGCGGCAGCGGTGACGCGAGCCAAATCGCAGCCGGTTTATCGCCGGCCTACATCGGCGGTGGTGTCGGCGAGCTGATCGGCGCCGCGGCCGCGTTCGCTTTCATCGGCCGCGGCTCATTGCATGCGTCGGCGAAAGACCGGGACTGACGCGGCCTAGTGGAGCGGATTTGACATTCGCTACCCACCCAGTCGAAAGCTCCAGTAGCGAATGTCAAATCCAAAGC
>JBOHIU010000176.1:0-16054 GCA_050725855.1 Xanthobacteraceae bacterium
CGCCTACAATATCCTGCGCTTCAATCAATCCGACACCATCGCCCAGGATCGCTACGCCGCCGCACTCGGCGGCCTTAATTTCCTATGCACCCTGAACCTCTATAAAGAGCGTTGAACAGCCCTGGCAGGAAGCCGGCTTCAGGGACGCCAGTCGGCACCATCAGCTGTTTTGCTCGATGTGATTGCGCAATTCGGTGATCGAGCGGAAGCGCAAAGCGCCGCCGGGCAATTCCGCTTCAATGGAGCCGTCGGAGTAGAGAGTATACGCCATACCTTCGACCACGCCGGATTTGAGGATCGACGCCGCTACCGACATCGGCTGCGGAGCGGCCGCGGGCTTGCCTGCCGAAGCGGGTTCTTGCGTCGGCTGCGCCCCGGGAGGCGGCGGAGGCGGGACGATTGCCGGAACGGCCACCGCGGTCTGGATCTGCGGCGAGGCGCGCTGGCTCTTTGGCCACAGTGAGTCAAAGAGCGATCCCTTGGCCCGAGCCTTTTGCTGACGGGCTGGCGGCGCGCCCACCGCGACGCCAGACGCGGCGTTGGCGTGTGCCGCGCCGTTGGTCCGCACAGTGACGCCCTGACGCACCTGATCGCTCTCCTGTTCGCTGAGAGGTGCCTTCGGCAGGAGTGACACGTCGCTTCCCTCCGTCGCCGGGGCATTCTCTAGCCGCTCCTGAACAGAAGTTCGTAAGACGTCGCCTGCCGGGTCCTCTGCCGGCACCGATCGGACCGTCGTGGGATCAGCCGCCGACGGCTGAGTGGCCGCCGCTTTTGGCTTGGGCGGGAATGGAATGCGGGATGGCTCGTTCGATTGCACAATCGCGACTGAGGCACCCAGCTCACCAGTCCGCGTTGTGGATCGCTGGATCGGCCGCGCTAACAAGGCGTGTTCCACGCGCAAGAGAGCACGCACAACGAATGCCAAAGCAATGAGTATCGAGCCGCCAACGACCGCGATCGCGCCTGGCGTCATGTCACTGACATCGAAGGTGTGTTGTTGGATAAATACCGCTGACGCGACAAGGGCCAACCCTGCCGCAGAAATCACAGCGCCCAACAGCAACAAGAACGCGTACATAGACGCCCGTCCACCAGCCGCCCTCGAGCGAACGCGCAGCGGCCACTTTTTCGCGCTATTTTGGCCTCGATCCCGAAATGGCGCAAGCTTAATGTCAAAACGGAAGTGAATCCGCCGCGAAGGGCTTTTGGGCGTCACCGATCTCGCTTGTGCCGCCAATCCCTGTAAATGCTTATAATGTCGGAAAAATCAGTCGGCACGAAACCAGCCAAGCCGAGCGGCCGGGCCATGCAGGACCGCCATCTGGGCGTTGCCGAACCCTGGGCATTAGGCCTATTTTGCGGAACTATTCTCCCATCTTGGCGGTTTCACTGCCAAACCCCCGTCCCGTTCGGCTTTGCATTGAGGAGTAGACCAATGGCATTCACCCTGCCCGAACTTCCGTATCCGTACGACGCCCTGACGCCGCATATGTCGCGGGAGACGCTGGAATTTCATCACGACAAACATCACCAAGCCTATGTGACCACGGGCAACAATCTCGCTAAGGGCACCGAATGGGAGAACAAGCCGGTTGAGGAGGTCCTCAAGGGCACCTTCGGCAAGAACCAGGGGCTCTTCAACAATGCCGCTCAGCATTACAACCATATTCACTTCTGGAAGTGGATGAAGAAGGGCGGAGGCAGCGAAAAGCTGCCGGGCACATTGGAAAAGCAGCTCACCGCCGATGTGGGCCCGCTGGCTAAAGTCAAAGAGGAGTTTACTCAGGCCGGCGCCACGCAATTCGGCTCGGGATGGTGCTGGCTCGCCGTCAAGGATGGCAAGATCGTCGTGATGAAGACGCCGAACGGCGAGAACCCGCTAGTACACGGAGCGAAGCCGATCCTCGGCTGCGACGTGTGGGAGCACTCCTATTACATCGATTATCGCAACCGGCGGCCGGATTACCTGAAGGCCTTTCTCGACCACCTGGTCAATTGGGAATACGTTGAGGAAATGTACCAGGCGGCCATGAAATAGCCCGGCAGCCGCGCCAACACTCGTTAATGGCGGGGTGGTCGCCCCCGCCATTTTCGTTTCCGGGCTGCCGCTTCGGCAACGTGACTGGTTGCGCTTCCTCAAGCGACGCGTCATGTCCTTCAAGCTTCGGGCCGAGTCGCAGCAAAGTTCGGACCAACGGTGCTCCAATCCGCAGTAATGCCGGTCAAACGCGTGGAACCGGCGCTCGCCAGGCGCTGCCTCGATGCGCTTGCGATTGCGGTCTTGATCTTGGTCGGCACCATCGCCGCGGCAAGTTTTCGCGATTACGGCCTCGGCTGGGACGATTACACCCACTCCCAGTACGGCAATCTCCTGGTGTCGCTCTATTCATCGGGATTCTCCGACAAACGGGCCCTGTCCTTCGTCAACCTCTACATGTACGGGGGTGGCTTCGATATCCTCGCGACCCTCGCGGCCAAAATCTCACCATTCGGACTATTCGCGACTCGGCGGCTCGTCGGTGCCGCCATCGGCCTCGTGGGGCTATTCGTCACCTGGCGCCTTGGCCGACGCGTCGGCGGGCCTTTGGCTGGGCTGAGTGCGCTCGTGCTCTTGACGGCATGCCCCCTCTACTACGGTCACATGTTCATCAACGCCAAGGACGGACCATTCGCAACCGCCAATGTCATTGCGCTCCTCGGGATCGTGCAGGCTTTTCGCGAATACCCGCGCGCCACGCCGGCAACGATTGCGTTTTGCGGGATAGGTGTGGGGCTTGCGGTCGGCGCCCGCATTTTGGGGGGCTTCGCGGTATTGGATGCGTTTTTGCCCCTTTTCCTCATCCTTGCACTCAGAACAAAATCGCTCGGGTTCGCGCCGGCACTGCGGGAAGGCGGATCGTTCCTGGTGCCATTCATTCCCGGCGCAATGCTGGCCTATCTGGTCATGGGACTGGTGTGGCCGTGGAGCGTGGTCCATCTCCTCAATCCTTTCCACGCGGTCGAATATTTCTCGGATTTTTTTGAAAAGCCGTGGCGCGAGCTGTTCGATGGGCAATTGATCCCCGTGATTGACATGCCGCGGAGCTATGTGCCGACCCTGATTGCGCTCAAGGTGCCGCTCCTGATGCTCGCGCTCGGGGTCTTGGGTTGCGCCGGCGCGCTCATCTTCATCGTCCGGAACAGGAGCAAGGAACCAATCGGCGCTCGCGCGGCCATGTTGTCGATCCTGCTCGCGGCATCGCTGCCGGTTCTGGCCACTGTCGCGGTGCGGCCGGCAATGTACAACGGCATTCGCCATTTCGTCTTCATCCTGCCGCCGCTTGCCGTGTTGGGGGGGCTGACCGCCAGCTGGATTGCACGTCGGCTGGAGCGGTACGGCGCGGCAGCGCTGATCGCAGGCGCGCTCGCTTTTGCCGCCGGGATTGCGTCGCCGGCCGTCGCGATGACCCGGCTGCATCCGTATGAATACACTTACTACAATCGCGTGGCCGGCGGCGTTGTCGGAGCCCGGCCGCGCTATATGCTCGATTATTGGGGATTGTCGCTCACCCAGGCTTCGCGCCGACTGCTCGCCTACATCGCGCAACATCGCCAAACGGCGCCCGGTGGGCAGTGGACGGTGGCGGTCTGCGGACCGCACCCTCCCGTGAGCGTTGCCCTCGGGCCCGATTTCAGGCTCACCTGGGATCCGAGGGGTGCCGCCTTCGCCATGCAGTTGGGTGAGTTCTATTGCGCCAAGCTCGATGCACCGTTGCTGTTCGAGATCGTGCGCGACGGCGTGGTCTACGCGCGCGTCTACGACATCCGGGGACGTTCACTCCCGACGCTGCTGACGTTGCCGGGCATTTGAGACTGAAGGTTCACGCGGCGGCCGCGTGAGCGTATTCCCAATAAAGCTCGCGTGCCCGGCGATAGAACGGACCTGGCTGCAGCGCGCGCTGATCGATCCGCGTGATCGGGGTGACTTTGCTGTAGTTGCCGGTGCAAAATATTTCGTCCCCCGATTGGAAATCCGAATAGCGCAATGTTTTCTCAATCACCGTCGCTCCGGCCTGACGCAGGAGCGTCATGACGCGTGCCCGTGTGATGCCGGCAAGGAAAGTGCCGTTCGCCACCGGCGTGAAAACAACTCCATCCTTCGCCATGAAAACGTTCGCGGTGGCAAGCTCGGCGATGTTGCCGACCGCGTCGCATGACAGACAATTGTCGAAACCGCGCGAGCGAGCCTCGATCAGCGCCCGTGCATTGTTGGGGTAGAGGCAGCCGGCTTTGGCCTCAACCAGGGCGCTGTCCGGCGTGGGGCGACGGAAGGGCGACAGCGTGATCGCAATTCCCGTGGGCTTCGGAAGAGGCGCTATGTAGAGCGTGAGGCACCAGCGTGTCGTCTCTGGATCGGGCCGCACCGCGCCGCTAGCCGCATCCTCCGCCCAATACATTGGCCGGACATAAAGCTCCGCATCGGCAGCGAAGCGCTTGAGCCCCTCCCGAACCAGCATTACCCACGTTCCGGTCGGCACCAGAGGCTTCAGGTTCATTGCCTTGGCGGATTCGTTGACCCGCGCGCAATGCAGGTCGAGATCGGGCGTGACGCCCTCGAACGCACGGGCGCCATCGAACACGGAGGTACCCAACCACGCCGCGTGAGTCCGCGAGCCCATGATCGGGACATTGCCGTCGTGCCAATCGTCCTCGAAGAACGTCACAGTCTTTGACCAGACAACAGCCCTGCGCATACCAGAATCCTTCCGTGGACTTGGCCTTGTTTTTCGCACATGTGGGTCACCGAAACTTAACGCGTTGGAGAATGGCCAATGATTAACCTTAAGGGCCAAGCCTTTATTTTCGATGCCTACCGCACCCTTTTCGACGTCCACGCAGCCATTGCACGACACCGCGCCGTGGTCGGTCCCGAAGCCGAGCGTTTCTCGGAAATGTGGCGCACGAAACAACTCGAATATACCTGGACCATGAGATTGGCCGGCCACTACGTGGATTTCTGGACCTTGACCGAGCGAGCATTGGACTACGCGTTCGCGCGGGTCGCATCCGTTGATCGCGCTCTGCGGCCGAAACTCCTCGAGGCCTATCTGCAGCTTGACCCATTTCCAGACGCGCCAAAGGCGTTGGGCGAGCTAAAATCGCGGGGCGCGCGACTGGGCATTCTTTCCAATGGCTCGCCGCGGATGCTGGATGCGGCCGTGCAGGCTTCCGGAATCGGCGGGCTGTTCGACGCTGTGTTTTCTGTCGATACGGTACGCGCCTACAAGCCGCAGCCGGATGTCTATGCGCTCGTCACCGATGGCCTGGGCATTGCTGCACGGGATGTCATGTTCGTCTCTTCGAACCGGTGGGACATCATGGGAGCCGCCTCGTTCGGCTTCCAGCCGATCTGGATCAATCGGGCTCGCCTGCCGGATGAATATCCCGCACACACGCCGGTGCAGGTCGTGGCCGATCTCTCCGCCCTGGCCTCGCTGGTCCCCTGAGTAGCCGAGCGCGGGTAGCGGTCGAGAGTTATTACAAACCCTTGAACAAAGGGCGGGTCCGGCGTGGCGCACCGGCGAGCTTGCAGGGAGAGAATGAACGTGACCTGACCGGCGTTACGCCGCGTGATCGTGTTCGTCGCCCATTTCCGGGGTCTTCAGCGCAGCGACGATTTGCTGCCTGGTCAGGAGCGTTCCGTCGTCGCCGTCGATCAGCAACGTCACGCGACCGCTGCCGTTGACATGCCGCGCCCAACTCATGGCCTCGTCCAGGAGATTGAACTCTTTATAAAGATGCCGATCCTTCTCCGCAGGCGAAATCGATTGCGAGCCCCGCGGACCTGAGTAAACCCGATAAGTCATCGGCCGAACCTCGTTTTGGAGAGAATTGCCTTATTCAACGCGCACGGCCGGCCAATGTTTCGTCACCGTTATCGGGGCGCATTGACCCAACGGAGCTCGTCCTTAAAATCATGGCACACGCCAAAAGGGCATGTGGGGGAGGACTCCGTGCGCACACTTTTTCGCCTGGCGTTCATCTTACCCATTCTGGCAGTGCTCAGCTCAGGGGCGCGAGAGGCTCGCTGCACGCCTTCGGATAAGCGGCATGGCACAGACGATAAAGTGCCGGGCAGATCTTTGCCGCGGCAAGCGCGGCATCGATTGTCTTGACCCGCTCGCCTGCTGCTCGGGATTGCCCATCGTAGGTAAGAATCGCGTCGTCGCGCTCAAGCCCGCGATCGGTGCGCAGAAAGTTTTCCGCGGCATCGAAATACGACGTCGCGATATTGATCGCCTCGTTGAGCTTCTTGGTGAACTCGGCATTCGCATGTGGATTGGGTTTGATCACGCGCGCGCGGACGGCGGCGTCGGTGTAGAGCGAATTCAGCTTGAAATAAAGGCCGCCGCATTGCGCCATCGCCAGCCAATAAGGCCGTCCATTGAAAGGACCAGCCGACGTCACGATGCGATCGGCCTTGTCGACCGAGACCGGGGGCGCGCGCCCGACCTCGCGCGGCTCGTGCCTGCGGTATCTCTGCGCTTGCGCATACGTGGCCGCAAGGAGCGCGATAGCAATGAGCATGCATATGGCCATGATCCTCGACATGACGCTCTTATAGCGAGGCCATTGCGGCGAATTCAAAACCGCTCGACCCATGGTCGCAGCTCTATTTCCCACGACCAGGCGCTGCGTGGCTGGCGCAGCAGGTCGAGATAGGTCTGCGCGATGGCGTCGGGATCGAGGGTGCTGTCGGGCCGATCCGGCGGGTCGGAGCGCCGCGCGCTGCGGATACCGCCGTCAATCACCACGTGAGCGACGTGGATGCCTTGTGGGGAGAGCTCCCGCGCCATGCTCTGCGCGAGTCCGCGCAAAGCAAACTTGCCCATGGCAAAAGGAGCCGACTGAGCGTAGGCCTTGACGCTGGCCGAGGCGCCGGTGAACAGGACCGCGCCGTGACCGCGTGGCGTCATGCGTTTGATCGCCTCCTGCGCAATGAGAAAACCGCCATACGCAGTCACATTGATGGATTTGGCGACCTCATCGGGATCAAGGTCGATAAATGGCCCTCGCGTGCGATAGCTGGCATTGTAAATGACGACGTCGGGCGCACCGAGCTCCCCCTCCACATCGGCAAACAGCTTGGCCACTTCGGCGCGAGCCGTCGCATCGCAGGCGAACGCCTTGCCACCGGTCTCTGCGGCGAGCGCCGCGAGTTCGCCGCCGCGACGCGCCGCCAGCGCGACTCTCAGGCCGGCTTTGTGCAAGGTCCGCGCCAGCGAGGCGGAAAGCCCAGCCCCTACGCCGACAATGAGCGCCGTTCGATAGGCAAGTTCGGCCATCCACGCCTCCACGCCTGTGCTGCGGTACGAGCGCATATGAGCAGGGGAACCCCTACCGCCGTCAAGCGCCTGTCCGAAGCCGGCCCCAACATACGCAGAGCCCCGGCGGTTACGCCGGAACTCTTTCTTGCCTTCGAGCTCTTCGATCTCGATTTCACGCTATCGATTGCTCTGGGCGATATGACAACGTCGTGACCGGCGGCGACCTTTCCGTATCATTCGGAGTGGCAGTTCCAAGAATCCTCGGGCAGCCTTGCTCGCTGGCCACAGACTTCCCACTTGCGGAAGCGAGAGCCGCGTGGACATGCAACGCTTCCTGATCGGACTCGGGCTGTTGATTCTGGTCGCCGGGATCGCCTGGCCTGTTCTGACGCGGATCGGATTTGGCCGCCTGCCGGGCGATATCGTTTTCCATCGCGGAAACGCGACGTTTTATTTTCCTCTCGTCACCTGCATCGTCGTCAGCGTCGTGTTGAGCGCTCTGCTCTGGCTGTTCAATCGCTGACCACAAGCAGCGCCGGACTTGCCTAATCGACCACGGCGATGGCGTTGATCTCGACCAAGCAACGCGGATCGGTAGCGAGCCGCACCACCTGGACGGTCGTGGTCGCCGGCTTGGCATCGCGAAAGAATTCCCCCCAGACTCGGTTGAGTGCGTCCTGATCGGAGAGGTCGGTGACGAACCTCTCGGCCGTCACCACATCGGCAAACGTGGCGCCGACCGCTTGCAGTCCCCGCTTGAGATTTTCCAGCGCGGCCCTCGCCTGCCCCTCCATGCCGCGCGGCATGGAATCGAACTCCTCCGGCCGGTGCGGATGGTGGTGATAGACCGGCGCCGCGGTGACCCCGGCCAAATAGACCGTTGTGCCGCCCTTGACCTTGATGGCCGGCGCATAGGGCATCCACAAATCCGGAGCATCCGGCCAATGGATATGTTCGATGGTCTTGGGCATGGCGAATCTCCATTGATCAAACCTGAAACGACCCGGACGTGCTATCCGGCACTTGCTATCGTGCTGGCGGCTCGGCAACAAAGCCTAAACGACATTATCGGCTACATCCTAAACACGCCGAACTTTGTCTCGGATACCGGCGCATTGAGCGCCACGGCAAGGCACAGCGCCAACACGCGGCGCGTTTCGGCGGGCGCGATAATGCCGTCGTCCCAGAGTCGCGCGGTCGCGTAATACGGATTGCCTTCATCCTCGTACCGCTCGCGGATCGGCTGCTTGAACTCTTCCTGCTCGACCTCCGACCAGTTCTTGCCCTCGGCCTCAAGGTTATCGCGACGCACAGTGGCGAGAACGCTGGCCGCCTGCTCACCGCCCATCACCGAAATGCGCGCATTGGGCCAAGTGAACAGAAACCGCGGGCCGTAGGCGCGGCCGCACATGCCGTAATTGCCCGCGCCATACGAGCCGCCGACGATCACTGTGATTTTTGGCACCTGCGCACAGGCAACTGCGGTGACCATCTTGGCGCCATCTTTGGCGATGCCGCCGGCCTCGTAGTCGCGCCCCACCATGAAGCCGACGATGTTTTGCAGAAACAAGAGCGGCACGCGGCGCTGGCAGCATAGCTCGACAAAATGCGCGGCCTTGAGCGCACTTTCCGAGAATAGGACGCCGTTGTTGCCCAGAATACCGACCGGAATGCCGTGGATACACGCGAACCCCGTCACCAATGTCGTGCCATAGAGCGCCTTGAACTCGTCGAATTCGGAGCCGTCAACGAGACGGGCGATGACTTCGCGTAGGTCGTATTGCTTTTTCAGATCGACCGGCACGATGCCGTCGAGTTCGCCGATCTCGTATTGGGGCTCGCATGGCTTAATGAGCGCGACGTCGCTCGCTCGCTTGCCGTTCAGGTGACCGACAATCCGCCGGCACAGCGCGAGCGCGTGTCGATCGTTTTCGGCCAGGTAATCGGCGACGCCGGATTTTCTCGTATGAATCTCGGCGCCGCCGAGGTCCTCGGCGCCAACCACCTCGCCGGTCGCGGCCTTAACCAGCGGTGGGCCGCCGAGAAAGATCGTGCCTTGGTTTTTTACGATAATGGTTTCGTCCGACATTGCCGGCACATAGGCGCCGCCGGCCGTGCATGAACCCATCACGACGGCGATCTGTGCGATTCCGACCGCCGACATCATCGCCTGATTGTAAAAAATACGGCCAAAGTGCTCGCGGTCGGGAAACACTTCGGTCTGATGCGGCAGGTTGGCCCCGCCCGAATCCACCAGATAGATGCAGGGCAAAACGTTCTCGCGCGCGATCTCTTGCGCCCGCAGATGCTTTTTCACCGTCATCGGGTAATAGGTGCCGCCTTTGATGGTGGAATCGTTGCAAACGATCATGCATTCGCGGCCGGCAACGCGACCGATACCGGTAATAATGCCGGCGCCGTGAATGGCATCGTCGTACATGCCGTTGGCGGCAAGCGGCGACAATTCGAGAAATGGCGAGCCCGGATCCAGCAGGACCGCCACCCTTTCGCGCGGCAGCAGCTTCCCCCGTGACAGATGGCGTTCGCGAGCGCGTTCTGGCCCGCCTTCGGCAGCCTTGGCGCGTTGTTGCTCAAGCTCCGCGATGAGCGCACCCATCGCCGTCTGGTTGGCGCGAAACTCTTTTGATGCAGGACTTACGTTCGATGCGATGCGCGTCACGACTGTCCCCAGCGATAAAGTGCCGGCACTAAAGTTTCATAGGCCGAGCCGCTTGATTTGCACTGCAGCATTCAGCGAAACGTCCGCCGATAAACATAAATATCACACGGAACCGAAACTTTCCCGCCTAACCCGCGTTCGCCCAAAAGCATCACACGCGAAACGCCACCAGCAAGCGCAAGGCGCGCGTGCAATCACCCAGAGGAGAAATCGAATGACGAGGTATCAGAATGCGCTGTTGGCGGGCGTCGCCGCCGTCGCCCTCATAGCGGGAACCGGGTTCGCTTCGGCCCAGACCATGGACCAGAGGGGTGGGACCCAGGCTGGCCAATCAGCAAGTCCGAGCGCATCTCGCGGCGGCATGAACGGAATGCACCAAAAGGGATCGTCCCACGCCCAGGCGCAAGAGAAAGCCAAATCCGGCGAAACAGCCCAGAATACGAACCAGAACGGCAAGGCGGGGTTGCGGACCCAAAACAACACCAACCTTGGCGTTGCCGGGAAGAATGGAGCCAAGACCGGACGGGACAGCACCCAGCGCAACGCGCAAAACAACGAGCGCAGCAACAGCTCCGTCGCTCAGCAGTGGATGGACCATAACAATCCGCAAAAAATGGAGCATAACAACCAAAGCTCGCAGAACGCAAATAGAAACGACAGAACCAAAAATCAGAACGCGCGGAACAAAAATCAAAACAATAGAACGAACAGCCAGAACGCTCAGAACGTCGACCGCAACAATAAGACCAATAAACGCGGCATGGCAGCGAATAACCGAACCGAGCAGAACCGGCAGACGACCGCGCAGCAGAGCAATGTTTCCGGTCAGATGCGAAGCAAAAACGGTTCAGTGCGCGTGCACACGGCCTCCGGAACCAGCGTGCGCCTGTCAACCGAGCAGCGGACGCGGATCCAGCGCACCGTTATCAACGCCCGGAACGCTCCGCGCGTGAGCCACGTTCAGTTTAGCGTGAACGTCGGCACGGTCATACCGCGGCACGAGTTCACCTCGATTCGAGTCGTGCCGGTGCCGCAATATCTGGTCCGGATCGAACCGCGATGGCGCGGACTTGAATACTTCGTCTTCCATGACGAGGTCGTGATCGTCAGTCCGCGGGACTTGAGAATCGTCGCCATCGTTCCGGTGTAGGCCGCGAGTGTAGGCCGCAAGCCTATCGCCGCGTTGTGCGAGGGCGTCACATGGCGCCCTCGCTTTTTTGCCGGCAAAAGGCTGCCGTTGGCCGCGGTCGGTCTTTCTAAGCGCGCACTTCCTGGCGCTGAAAGACTATATAGCCCACCACAAACAGCAGAATAGCGGTTGCCGCCAAGCCGACGATTTGCGGCCAGGCGATCAGAACGCTCGCGCCCAGCGGCAGTGGCGCGCCGAGAACAGCACCCTGCAACTGGCTCAAATAGATCGGCCCGAGCGCACGTGTCGTCGGATGAAGCACCGCGAGCACGATTTCCCCAAACAAGGTCGAGGGCGACAACCGCGCCAGGAATTGCTGCAGCACCACGGTGCCCGGCGTCTGCAATCCGAGCGCCACGTAACGAGGATCGGGCGGAACGATAATTACCGCTACTACACCACTTAGTGTCGGCCAGACAAACGAGAGAAACAGCCACAGGCCGAGCGTCGCCAATGCCGCTGTCGCCGCAGAGCGGAACACGATCGAAAACAACATAGCAAGAGCAAGCCAAACGCCGGCGTAGGCGATGCTCACGAGCAGAAACACGAACGCTCGCGCCATTTCCTCTCCCGCAGGTGGAATGCCGATGAATAAAAGCCCAAGACCGATCACCAAGAGCCAGAGCACCGTTAGAGCAATCGCCAGCGTCATCAGCGCGCCGAGAAATTTCCCGAACAGAAGGGCATCGCGATAAATCGGCTGCGAAAGAATGCGCGACAGCGTATGTCGGCTGTGCTCGCTGTTCACGGCATCGAAACCCAGCCCGATCGCCATGAGTGGTGCGAGCAACGTGAGCCATGTGATGAATGACAACAGCTGATCCTGACCCGCCCCAGTGAAGAATTTCAGGAACAGGAACGGGTCTTCGGCGACCGTATCCTTGATTTGCTGCGAGGCGACCCAGACAGTGCCGACCGCGATCAGCATCACGATCAGCTCCAGAATGATGAAGCGAATGCTGGTCAGGTGGTCAGCCAGCTCCTTGAGCATGACCACGCCGAGACCGTTAAAGGCCGAACCCTCACGCCGCATTGCGGGCTCCTTCCTTCAAGGTCTGGTCAGGCTTCGACTCGAAGTAGTGGTTGTAGATCGCCTCGAGACTCGGCTCCTGAACGCCGAGATATTTGAGCCGGCCGTGCATGGCCACCACCTCGGCGGCAGCCTCGGGACGCACGTCGCGTTCCGCATGCAGCCGCAGTTTGCCGATGCCGGTCTGTTCAATGCCCGTCACACCGGGAATGAGTGCAAGCTTTTCGGCAAGACCGGCGCCGTCCGCCTCGATATCGACCACATAGCCGGCGCCGAGCACTTCCCGACCAAGTTCGGAAACCGAACCCATCAGGGCGATACGGCCGGCGCTGAACAAGGCGACGCGGTCGCAGACGCTCTGGACGCGTTCCAGCAGATGCGACGACAGCAGAACCGAAACTTTTTCCGCCTTGAAGCGCCGGATGATGGCAAGCAGTTCGGACGTCGCATGCGGATCGAGACCCGAAGTAGGCTCGTCAAGAATGGCGATCTGCGCGCCCTTCATCAGAATTTCGGCGAGTCCCAGCCGCTGGCGCATACCGCGCGAGAAGGTGCCAACGCGATGCTCGGCGAACTCGGAAAGTCCGACCCGATCCAGCGCCTCGGCAATGCGCTTCTCGCGCTCTTGGAAACGAAAGCCGATCAGCCGCGCCGTGTAGCGCAGATTATCGGAGGCCGTGAGCTGCTCGTAGAAGCCCACGGTATCCGGGAGGTAGCCGACGCGGCGCTTGACCGAAAGCGGCTCGCGCGCCGGATTGAAGCCGAGCACGCTCACATCGCCGCTCGAAATGTCGGTCAATCCAAGCAGCATCAGGATAGTGGTTGTCTTACCAGCGCCGTTGGGTCCGAGGAGACCGAAAATCTCCCCGCGCCCGACGGCGAACGAGATGTGATCGACGGCGACCGCGGACCCGTAATTTTTGGTGAGGCCCTTGGCCTCGATCACTGCATCCGTACTCATCGCCGACCAAACCTTGCGACCGCACCGACCATCACCAGGAGCGCGACACCGATGATGCCAACCCCCGCGATGCCCCACATCGTCGAGGTCGTCACCGTAACGCGGAAGTCGGTTGACGCCTGTTCGCCGCGGGCGTCGGCGGTGATCGTGGTCACATAGTCGCCCGCGATCGCCTTATCGGTCGGTGTGATCAGCGCCTGTACTTCCTTGGTTTCATTCGGCGCAATGCGGTTGACTGATTTCGGATTGAACTCGACCTTCCAGTTGCTCGGTGCCGAACCGCTGAGTTCGACATCCTCCGCCGCAGCGGTGCCGGTGTTGGTGATCACGACCGGAACGGTGGTCTGCTTGCCGGCCGAAGCGCGGGTGGAGACCAGTCCTTCGCGGCCACTCACTTCAAGCTTCGGCTGACCGGTAATGTCGAGCCCGAGAGCGGCCGTTGCCGAGGTATCCTCTGCACTCACCCTCGCCGTCACCTTGTAGGCGCCGGCCGCGGCCGTATTGGGAGGCGCTACTTTCAGCTTCACATTCTTGGTCTGGCCGGCATCGACCGGCACGGCGTTGACCTGCTGCGTGCCGTACTCCTCGGTGAACGACGCATCGAAGTTACGCGGCGCCTGGGCGGCCAAGCTTACGGTTAGTTTCTTGCCGCTGTCGTTCTTGATCGCAAGGGTGTACTCGAAACTCGACTTCGATGTGCCGCGCAGTTCGGGCAATTGCGGCGTCAAGCTCAGCTTGGCGGGCAAATCCTTGGCCAGCGTCACGTCGATCCGCAACTGCAACGGCGACGCGCCGCCGCTGGCCGTGACCATGAGGTGTTGGGTGCCCGTCGGCGCATTCTTCGGTACGTCGAGCCGCAGTTCAAGCGAGACGCTGGAGTCGGTCGCCGGCATCACCGCGCCGATGGGTTGGCCGCCGCCCATGAATGTGGCGGTCCAATCCTTCGGCTGGCCGGTGACCGCCAGCGTCATGCGTTGCGGTGCAACGTCATAATTCCTCAGCTGCAAATTGACCGTTGAGGTTTCACCCGGCCGCACCGTGACCGCCGGATAATTGCTGGTCAGGTAAAGGCCTTTGACGTCTTTCGGCGCATCCTGAGCCTGAGCCGCCGCCGCAAATGCCACCGCGACCGCGACGACAGCGGCGATAAATCCATATCGCATTGAGGTTAGCTCCCGTGCAGAGAAATGATCGGTACCCCTCCCGTCGAGCGCTCCATCGGGCGCAGCGAGGAGACCGGCATTTTCGGTCTAATCGTGACAAAATCATGCAGGCGAGCCCGTTTAGCATGACCTGCGGTAGAGAGCCGCAGCTTCGGCACCACCTGTGCGCAAGCGCCGCAGCTATCAAATACCAGCAATGCACCGCACAAATCAGCAACGATGGCCAATGTCGGCGACCCGGGCTTCCGCTAGGAATTCACCGTCCAAGATCCGAGGCGGGGTCCTGCGCGCATGAGCCGCACCAGCACTGTCAGCGCCGGCTTATTGGCGTTCCGCCGCCGGGATGGGGTCGAAGTTCTCTTGGCGCATCCGGGCGGCCCCTTCTGGGCCAAGAAGGATGAAGGTGTTTGGACAGTCCCCAAAGGCCTCTCAGAACCAGGGACCGACCTGTTGACCACCGCACGGCGCGAATTCAGCGAGGAGACCAACTTGTCGGTCACTGCCTCGGCCGAATTCGTCGCACTTGCGCCGGTCAAGCAAAAAAGCGGAAAGATCGTCCAGGCCTGGGCCTTCGAGGTCGACTTCGACCTTGCCGCGTTTGCCAGCAACACGTTTGAGATCGAATGGCCGCCAAAATCAGGCAAGCGGAGAAGCTTCCCGGAAGTCGCCCGGATCGCCTATCTCAGCCTGCCGGTCGCGAAGCGCAAAATTCTCAGCTATCAGCTGCCGCTCTTGGAGGAACTTGAACGGCGGCTGTTCTAGCGGTCCGATTTCAGCATTCGCATCCCGATTCGGTCCGCTCGCATGCGAATATTTAGAATCAAAGGATCACGAGCAAATATCCCGCTTCATTCCCGCAGAACGTCGGGCCAATCCACCTCGTCGTGGGAAAGCACCCATGGCTCGCTGCGTGCCGCATCCCGCCACTCGACGGAAGCCGACAACGCCAGCACGGCGCTCATATAGACGCGCGCAGCTTCGCTGACCGGAACCGCATAGGTGTGAAACCGCCAGACGACTGGCGCATACATCGCGTCGGCAGCGCCGAAATGTCCGTAGAGGAAAGGCCCTTCGCCGCCAAAGCGCGCCCGGCACTCCCGCCAGATGGCATCGATCCGCGCAACGTCGGCCAGCACCGCATCGTCCAGAGCGCGCGGCTTCACCGGCCGCCGCACGTTCATCGGCAGGTGACGCCGCAGCGGCTGAAATCCCGCGTGCATTTCCGCCGCGATGGCGCGCGCGTGCGCCCGCGCGCGCTCATGCGCGGGCCACAAATCGGCCCGCGGAAACTTGTCCGCCAGATATTCCAGGATCGCCAGCGATTCCCACACCACGACATCGCCGTCGATCAGCGCCGGCACACTGCCCCTGGCTTGGCCGGCACTCAAAGCAGACACTTTAGCCCTGAAGTCGGGTGTATCGAGCGGCACCACGGTTTCACTAAACGCAATGCCGGCGACTTTCATTGCCATCCACGGCCGCAGCGACCATGAGGAGTAGTTCTTGTTACCGATGATCAGTTGCAGCGCCATGAGCCACAGTAGCGCGGATCGGGAGCGAAGCAATCCACTTCGCCGCCTGGTCGCCCGCGGGAACGGAGCGCGTTACAGGTTGGTCACGACCGAAATGAAGGAAATAAGAAGAACCGCGGCCGCGACCAAAAAGACGGTCAGCGTCGTTTCGACCCACGGCCACCCAGCCGCGCGGAGCTCGGCGTTGGTCGC
>JBOHIU010000177.1:0-8192 GCA_050725855.1 Xanthobacteraceae bacterium
TCTATCGGTGAGAAACTGCGGGGCATAAAAACTGGCGCTGATCCGCGAGCCTCTGGCGGTCCGGCGCCCGACGGTCCATCATCGCGGTGCGCTCATTCAACGGGGCAGGTAAGGGACACGAAAGGCATGACGGACAAGTTCGGACGGCTGGCGCTGCACATGTGGACGATCGATACGACGCCGCTGAAGACGGCGCTCGATGCCGCGCGCGCCGCCGGCTACGACGCGGTCGAATTGCGCCGCACTGATTTCAAGCGCTGCTTCGACGCGGGCATGAGCAACGCGCAGGTGCTCGATCTCGTCAAGAGGAGCGGCATGCCGGTCGGCGTGCTCGGCGTCGAATACGGCTGGCTGTTCGCCACCGGCGACGAAAGCAAGCGTCTGTTCGGCGTGTTCCGGGAATCGTGCGAGAACGCGGTCGCGCTCGGCTGCACCATGCTGATGAGCGCGCCGGGACCGGTGCAGGGCCCGATCTCGGATGCCGTCGGTTATCTCAAGCGCGCCGGCGACATTGCCGCCGAGTACAAGCTGCGGCTGGCGATCGAATTCAATTCGCAGCATCCGGTGCTCAACAAGCTCGCGGTGCTCAAGGAGCTGCTCGACGGCGCCAACAAGGACAATTGCGGCTATCTGATCGACGCTTATCACTTCACCCGCAGCGGCGCCGGCGGCCGCGGCTTCGCCAACGTGCCGGCGGAAAAAATCTTCTGCTTCCAGTACAGCGACCTGTCGCCCAATCCGGTCACCGGCGTGGCGCGGCCGACGGATCGGTTGCCGCCCGGCAAGGGCGTCATCAAATGGCGCGAGATGCTCGGGCTGCTGGCCGAGAAGAACTATACCGGCTATCTGAGCTACGAAGCGCCCAACCCCGAGCAATGGGCGCGCTCGCCCTACGACGTCGCGCGCGAGGGCGTGGAGCTGACGCGCAAGCTTCTGAAAGACTCAGTACCCAGTTACGCGATGTGATGTGAGGCAAACGATGAACGACACAGCTACGACCGCCGCCGATCCGTTGTTCTCCGGCCTGAACGACCGCTCGATCACCGCCGTGCCGGCGACCGTCGAGAAGCAGCGCTATATGACCAGCGTTGCGCCGAAGGCCGCTAATCCGGGCAAATGGGTCGAGCAACCGCGGCTGCCGATTCCGACCGGCGAGCACGCCGTGATCGAGTGCCAGGGCAATATTCACGTCATCGCCGGCTATGCGCGGCATCGCTTCGATGCCGCCTTTCACCAGGTGTTCGATTCCAAGAAGGGCACATGGTCGCTGAAGGCGCCGTTCCCGGTGGCCGGCAACCACGTCGCCGGGGTCGCCATCGGTTCCAAAATCTACACCTTCGGCGGCTTCATCGAGCAGAACCGCTGTCCGCATTCGCGATGTTTCGTTTACGACACGGCCGCCAACACCTGGACGCCGATCGCCGGACTGTCGCGCCCGCGCGGCGCGATCTCGGCGATCGAACTCAACGGCAAGATCCATTTGCTCGGCGGCCGCGACGTGCGGTCGGTCGAATGGCATGAGGTCTATGATCCGGCGAGCAACAAATATTCCGATCGCGCCTCGATGCGCGGCTCGACCGGCACGCAGCCGTTCGTCGGCCAGCGCGACCACATGGGCGTCGCCGTGGTCGACGGCAAAATTCACGCGATTGCCGGCCGCATGGATTCCTACGATTTCAACACCTCGCTCAACGCGGTCTACGATCCGCAATCCGACGGCTGGAGCTTCCGCGCGCCGCTGCCGACCGCGCGCAGCGGACCGTCGTGCGTCTATATCAACGGCAAGATCGTCGTGTTCGGCGGCGAAGCCACCGGCCGGGTATTCGGCACCAACGAGGCTTACGATCCGAAAACCGACATCTGGGAAGCGCTCGTCCCGATGGCGCTGCCGCGCCACGGCCTGCATGGCGCGACTTGTGCGGTGATCGGCAATATGGTGCACGTGCCCGGCGGCGGCCCGGTGCCCGGCGGCAGCGTCCAGGGCGCCTATCACGACGCCTTCACCTTCGGCTAAGCCGAACGGGCGGAACGGACGCGAGTTGGTACGTTGAGGATCGGCTGAGGATCAGCCTCGGCCGAAGCGAGCCCTGATGGACGAAACAACAAGACCGGATCAAACCGGCTACCGCTTTATCGGCAAACCGCTGCCGCGCAAGGAGGACGCGCGCCTCATCACCGGCCATGGCAGATTCACCGACGATTTCGCTCTCGACGGACAGACCTACGCGGCGATGGTGCGCTCGCCTTATCCGCATGCGCGCATTGTCGCGATTGAGACGGAGCGGGCAAAGGCCATGCCCGGCGTAGGCGGCGTCTTCACCGGGGCCGATTGCGTCGCCGACAAGATCGGACCTATTCCGCACGATCCCGTGCCCAAGACCAAATTCGATATGAAGCTTCACGCGCCCGGTGGCGGTGCGGTGTTCACCGGTCCCCACACGCTTCTGCCTGCCGACAAAGCGCGGCACGTCGGCGAAGCCGTTGCGATGGTGGTGGCCGAGACCAAGGCCCAGGCGATCGACGCCGCCGAAGCCGTCGAGGTGAAGTACGAGGAACTGCCGTTCGTTTTGCATTCGGAAGACGCGATCAAGCCCGGCGCGCCCGTTCTCTGGGATCAGGTGCCAGACAACATGGCGGTCGAGACTTTTTTTGGCGATCGCGACGCGACCGACCGCGCATTCGCACGTGCCGCGCATGTGGTGACGAAGAAATTCCACATCGGCCGCGTCACCGGCGTGCCGCTGGAGCCGCGCGCCGCGCTTGGGCAATACGATGCCGCGACGGATTCCTACTTGCTGTATGCCGGTTCGGGCGGCGCCGTGCGGCAAAGGAACGAGCTGATCCGCGTGGTCGGCGTGCCGCCGGAGCGGCTGCGGGTGATCTCCGCCGACGTCGGCGGCAATTTCGGCACGCGTAACCGCACCTTTGTCGAGTTCGGTCTCGTGCTGTGGGCGGCGAAGAAGCTTGGCCGGCCGGTCAAATATACAGCGACACGTTCGGAAGCCTTTCTCAGCGATTACCAGGGCCGCGATCTCGTGACCACGGTCGAGCTTGCGCTGGACGAGAGAGGCAAATTTCTCGCCATGCGCGCCAGCAACATCAGCAACGTCGGCGCGCGCTGCGTGTCCTTGTCGCCGCTGAGCAAGGGCTCCGGTCTTATTACCGGCTCGTATGCCATCCCGGCGGCGACGCTGCGTTCGGTTGCCGTGTTCACCAACACGATGCCGACCAATGCGTACCGCAGCTCGGGCCGGCCGGAAGTCACCTTCGCTATCGAGCAACTGGTCGATGAGGCGGCAAAGCAGGTCGGCCTCGATCGCATTGCGCTACGCCGCAAGAACCTCGTTTCGCGGAAAGCAATGCCGTATCGCAACGCCGTCAACATGCTCTACGACAGCGGCGAGTATGAAAAGAACATGGATTGGGCGATGGAGATCGCCGACTGGAAGGGCTTTCCGGCTCGCCGCCGCGAAGCCAAACGCCGCGGCAAGCTGCTTGGCCTCGGCCTCGCCAATTATGTCGAGTCCTCGATCGGGGCGCCAAAGGAGCAGACGCAGATCAAGGTGCAGCCGCAAGATCCCTCTGGTCGAGGCCGTGTCGATGCGGTGATCGGCACGCAATCGAACGGGCAGGGCCATGAGACAAGCTTCGCGCAAGTGGTCGCCGATCTGCTTCACGTTCCCGACCAGTCGGTCAACATCATCTACGGCGATACAGCGGTAGTAAAAGTCGGCGGCGGATCGCATTCCGGCCGCTCGATGCGTCATGCGGCGACGGTCTTTTCCAAGGCGGCCGTCGAACTGATCGCCAAAGGCAAGGCCATCGCCGCAATTGCGCTGGATACCAAGCCGGAGAACGTCTCGTTTGAAGACGGCCGGTTCGGCGCGCGCGCCACCAATCAAACTTTCGATTGGTTCGAACTCGCCCGGGCGGCAGCAAGCCTGCCGCTTCCCGACGAGCTTAAGGATGGACTTGCCGTCGTCACCGATAACGAAATGCACGACCCGGTATTTCCCAACGGCACCGCCATCTGCGAGATCGAGATCGATCCCGATACCGGCGAAGCCGCCATAACGCGCTATGCCTGCATCGATGATGTCGGCCGTTGCATCAATCCGCTCATCGTCGACGGTCAGACCCATGGCGCGATTGCGCAAGGCGTCGGCCAGGCGATGTGGGAGCAGATTTATCTCGATCCCGAGAGTGGCCAGCCGCTCACCGGCTCGCTGATGGATTATGGGATGCCGCGTGCCGACATGCTGCCGTCGTTCAGGACCGAAATCGCCGAAGTGCTCTCACCCACAAACCCGCTCGGCATCAAGGCGGGCGGCGAGGGCGGCACCACCGCCGCGCCCGCGGTCATGATGAGCGCCGTTCGCGACGCTCTGCGCGAACTTGGCGTGAATGATCTGTCGATGCCGCTGACCCCCCATAAGGTGTGGAGCGCGATTCGGCAGGCGCAAGGGCGAACCGCCTGAAAGTGGCTCCACCGGCAAACATAGGGCGAAGAATTCTTCGGATGCGACGAAGAGGCCCAATGCCGCCCGCCTCCGGCGCATTGACGGGCTGAGGGCCGCTTTCTACGATCCGCTTTAGTAGCCGGGCGAATTGCTGCACGCGACGCGCTGTCCGCTGCTTTGCGGTACGGGAGGGGGCACGCACCGGCAGGTCGCGGATTGTGGGAGACAGCGATGCCACGGTCGCGCGGAAGCCATCACTCGTCTTTTTTCGCCAGCGGCGCTCTGCCTACCTCCGCGAGACGCGCGCGATGAAGACGCGCGTCGTCATCGACCGGCTGATCGTATTGGCGCTGGTCATCGCCGGCTGGGAGCTGTGCAGCCTTCATTTCGGGACAATCTGGTTCTCAAGCCCGTTGCGTGTGCTCGACCGCTTTGAAGAGGAGCTCCGCAACGGCGATCTGTTCTTCGAAGCGAGCTACACGCTTCGGGCCGCGTTGTATGGCTCGCTCCTGGGCGGCATTCCTGCCGCCGTGCTGCCGTTCGTGTTGCGCCGCCATCCGATTACCAGCGCGATTCTGGATCCTTATTTGATCGGCGGCTACGGAGTGCCCAAGCTGGCGCTGGCGCCGCTGTTCATCCTCTGGTTCGGGGTCGATCTCGAGCCGAAGGTGGCGCTGGTCGCCTCCATCGTGTCGTTCCTGGTGTTCTTTTCGACGGCGGCGGGAGTGAACGCGGTCAACGCGCAATATGTGAACGTCGCGCGCGTATTCGGCGCCAGCGAACGGGACATCGCGCGCCATATCGTTTGGCCGGGCGCGATCCCCTACGCCTTCGCCGGTTTCCGCATCGCCGCGCCCTATGCGATCGGCGCCGCCGTGGTGGGCGAATTGATCTCGTCCAATCGCGGCTTGGGCTTCATGATCCAGTCCGGCGCCACCGATTTCGATACCACTCTGGTGTTTGTCTCGCTGGTCACGCTGACCATCATCGTGGTTGCGCTCACTTATGCGATCGGCTGCTGCGAGCGCTGGCTGTTGCGCTGGCGGCCGCCGCAACAGGGATCGGCGTCAAGGATCATCGCGACATGAACTCCGCCTGTCCGATGCTGGAAGTCAAAGGGCTGGCGAAGCGTTTCCCGCGTCGGTCGGGCCAGGCGCAATCGCCCTGGATTCTCGCCGATCTGTCGTTCCACGTAGCGGAGCAGGAATTTTTGACCATGGTCGGTCCGTCGGGCGCGGGCAAGTCGACGCTGCTCAACATCATCGCCCAGGTGGATGGCGCCAGCGAGGGCGAGGTTTTCTTTCGCGGCGAATTGATCGAGACCGCCAACGGCACGGCGCTCAAGCCCGGTTGGAATTGCCAGATCGGCTATGTGACCCAGGATGACAATCTTCTGCCCTGGCGCACGCTGTACGAGAACGTGACGCTGCCGCTCAAGCTGCAGGGCCGATTCGACTCCGCAGGCAAGGAGCGGATCGACGAACTGTTGCGCGCCACCAACCTGACCGGCTTCGAGCGCTACTATCCGCACGAACTCTCGGGCGGCATGCGCAAGCGCGCCTCGCTGGTTCGCACCCTGGCCTACGATCCGCCGATCATCCTCATGGACGAGCCGTTCGGCGCCGTCGACGCGCAGACCCGCACGCAGCTGCAGCAGGATCTGCTGCGGCTGTGGAATCGCGGACGCAAGACCATCGTCTTTGTCACCCACGACATCGGCGAGGCGATCGCGCTCGGCGACCGCGTTCTGGTGCTGTCGAAGTCGCCCGCCAAGGTCGTCGCCGATCACCGCGTCGACATCAAACGGCCGCGCGACCTCGGTAACGTCTACAAGCTCGAAGGCTTCGGCGACATGTTCGAAGCAGTGCGCAAGGAAATCCAATGAGCCTCGCGGTGCCCCGCCCGCTGTCCGGTTTGCGTGACATCCGCAATCTGGTGCCCGTCGGCCGTATCGCGCTTGGCGTCGCCTGCATCGTGGTGTGGCAGCTCGGCAGCAATGCGATGGGGAGCGAATGGCTGCCGGGTCCATTGCAGGTTGTGGTGCGCATCTGGCAGCTTGCCGTTTCCGGCGAACTCGCCCGCGACACGCTGGTGACGTTCAGCGAGGCGGCGGCGGGCATGATCATCGGCGGCACGGCCGGCGCGGTGCTGCCGTTCATCCTGCGGCTGTCGCCGCGATTGATGACGGCGCTCGAACCGTTGATCTCGGCGGGTTTCGGTCTCCCGAAGCTGGCGCTGGCGCCGCTGTTCATTCTTTGGTTCGGCATCGGCATTACCACCAAGGTAGTGTTCGTCGCCTCGATCGTTTTCTTTCTGATATTCTACAACGGCCTTGCCGGCATTCTCAGTGTCGATCCGAAGCTGGTCGCGATGCTGCGCGTCGCCGGCGCCAGCGAATGGGTCATCAGCCGCGAAGTGGTGTGGAATACGGCCAAGCCGTTTCTGTTTTCCGGCCTTAAAATCTCGCTGCCGCGCGCGCTGTCGGGCGCGGTGGTCGGCGAATTCATCGCCGCCGATTCCGGCCTCGGCTGGTACATACAGAACGAACGCTCGCTCAACGACACCACCGGAGTGGTAGCGGGAGCGGTGATCGTGACGGTGCTGGTGATGCTGGTGAATGCCGTGCTGCAGCGCATCCAGGCCCGTTCGCTGGCCTGGCGTCCGCTTGCGAAGGATATGACGATTTGAGATTCAGCACATTTGCGCCGACAACACACGCGATCCGGCTTCAGTCCGGCCGTGATCGCCAACAGGGAGACGCCACATGAAAATACTTCGTAGAACCGCCCTGGCGGCGACGATGGTGGGAGCGCTCGCGTTGTCGGCTCAGACGCCGGCCTCGGCGGCCCAGATGGAAAATGCGTCGATCGCGTTACCGGCGCTGACCATCATCTTTCTTCCCGTCTACGTGGCCGAAGACCAGGGTATCTGGAAGAATCTCGGCCTTAACGTGACGCTGCACCAGATCACCGGCATCGGATCGACCAACGCCATGCTGGCGGGCAGCGTCGACTTCGCCGTGCAGTCCGGCCAGAGCCTCATTCGCGGCGACATTCGCGGCCGCCACATGCTCGGCATCGCGCTGATGGCCGACGGCATCGATTTCGAACTCATCGCCAGCAAGCAAACGGCGAAGAAGATCGACATGGCGGCGCCGGTGGAAAAGCGAGTCGCCGCGCTTAAAGGCATGCAGATCAGTACCGACGCACCTAACACCGTAATCGACGGGGTGCTGCGTTATTTCGTGGCCAAGGCCGGCCTCAATCCAACGACCGATATCACCACGGTCTATATGCAGCCGAGCGAGGCGATCGCGGCGCTGCAGTCGGGTGCGGTGTCCGCGTCAATGCTCAATTTCCCCTGGACCGAGACGGCGCAGCGCGAAGCCGGCGGCGTATTGCTGGCGAGCGGTGCAACCGACCTGCCGGAGTTGTTGCCGACGGCGGCGACGACGACAACGGTCCGGCAAGGTTACTGCGAGAGCCACTCATCGATCTGCGCCAAGCTGGTCCATGGTTTCGTGCTGGCGCACAAGTTCATCCATGAGCACCCCCATAAGGCGCTGCAGATCGCGCTCAAGCGCATGCCCAAAGCCAATCTGTCCGACATGCAGAAATCCATGGCGCTTATTCTCAAGACGACGCCGCTGGTGCCGCGTTATGACGCCGCCGCGTTCAATCACGCCCAGCAAATCATGATCGTCGGCGGCATGATGCGAAAAGACGAGGCGCG
>JBOHIU010000178.1:0-5410 GCA_050725855.1 Xanthobacteraceae bacterium
CGCGCCTCGTCGAGGCAGATGGCCAAATCCTTGCGCATCCAGTCCACCGCGAAGCCGAAATCGAATTTGCCCGCTGTCATCGTCTTGTAACGGTTCTCCATCTGCCAGGATTGCGCCGCACCCTTGGAGATGGTGGCGATCAGCTTCTCGATGTCGAGCTGGGCCTTCTGTGCGAAGGCAAGCCCTTCGGCGAGGCCCTGCGCGATGCCGGCGATGCAGATCTGGTTGACCATTTTGGCGAGTTGGCCCGAGCCCGATGGGCCGAGCAGATTGCAGGCGCGGGCGTAGGCTGCAATCACCTTCTCGGCCTTGGCGAACGGCGCCTCGTCGCCGCCGCACATCACCGTTAGCACGCCGTTTTCGGCGCCGGCCTGGCCGCCGGAGACCGGCGCATCGACGAAATCGAAATCGCGCTTTTTTGCTTCGGCGTGCAGTTCACGCGCGATCGCCGCGGACGCCGTGGTGTGATCGACCACAATCGAGCCCTTGCTGGCGCCGGCGAAGATGCCGTTATCGCCGAGCATCACCTCGCGCAAATCGTTGTCGTTGCCGACGCAGGCCATGACGAAGTCCTGGTTCTGGGCGGCGGCCTTCGGCGTCGGGGCTTTCTTTCCGCCGTATTGCGCGACCCATTGATCGGCCTTCGCGCTGGTGCGGTTGAAAACCGTGACCTCGTGGCCGCCCTTGTTTTTGAGATGCCCGGCCATCGGATAACCCATCACGCCGAGCCCCACGAATGCCACCTTCGCCATGGTTGTCTCCCTCATCCAATAGCCCGGATTGAGCGGAGCGAAATCCGGGAACGATCGAAAGGTTGCTCGCCACTCCTGGGCTTCGCCGCGCTCAACCCAGACTGTATCCGTGATGGCCGGCCGGGGGTGGTGCGTCAACTACGCCAATTGCGACAGACGCACGCGCCGCACCCGCCGCGCCCGCCAGCCCGCCGGGACCGCGATCTCGGTCTCGCCCGGGACCGACACTGCGAACTCGGCGGCCGGCCCCAAAACCATCTGGCGCCGCCAGATATTCGCGGCCGGACATTGCGTGCGAACCGGTTCGAGCGCGGCGCGCCAGTCAATGCCGCGCGGGCGCGTCAGCCAATGGATGCTTGATTGCGCGGCTGGCGGCGTTTCGCCGAAGGCATGCGCATAAATGCCGCCTTGTCCTTGCTCCATTTGGGCGGCGACGTTGTCGTGTGGCGACTGCGCCGCGCCCGAAACGGCGAAGGCGTTGAGCGGGTCCATGGCCCAGGATCCGTCCAGCACACACCAATCCTCATAGCCTGACTGATCGCCGAGCCACGGCACTGCCTCGATCCGAAACGAAGCGGCGGCGAGCAATCCGGGCGGCTTATGCCGCGCGAGCGCGCCCTGAAAACGCAGGATCGATTCTTCGTAGCGCCCGCGGTCGACATGGGCGAACGGCCGATGCCAGAATATGTAGGCCAGCATGGTTGCAGTTCCGGTGGCAAACCCGATTATACGTCAAGTCCGTGCCGCCAGCCGATGGATTCCGGCCGTGAAGACCGGCGCGGCCACGTTGACCATCGCGGCAGCGGGATTATGTAGCCGTCATGGCATTCTCGAAAGACGACGTCAGCGCCGCCCTCGGCAAGGTTCTAAGTCCCGAAGGGATACCGCTGCCCCAAACCGGCACGCTGTCGGACATCGTTGCAACCGATGGCAAGGTGTTTTTCTCGATCACCGTCGACGCCGCGGCGGTGAAGCCATGGGAGCCGGTGCGGGCGCGCGCCGAGGCTGCCGTCCGCGCCATGCCGGGCGTCACGTCGGTTCTGGTTGCGTTGACCGGTGAGCGTACGCCGGGCGCGGGCGCCGCCGCCTCGCCGCGGCCACCGTCCATGCCGGGCGCGCCGGGTCAGACGCAGCCGGGCGCCTCCGCCCACCGCGGGGCAGGCCGGGGAGGTGCACCGGCCGGCATTCCAGGGGTGGAATCGATCATTGCGGTGGCCTCCGGCAAAGGCGGCGTCGGCAAGTCGACGATTGCGGTCAATCTGGCGCTGGGATTGCGCGATCTCGGGCTGAAGGTCGGCATCCTCGATGCCGACATCTATGGGCCATCGATGCCGAAACTGCTCGCCATTCGCGAGAAGCCCCAGACCGTCGGCGGCACGCGGCTCAAGCCGATCGTGCGCCATGGCATGCCGGTGATGTCGATCGGCTTTCTTGTCGAGGAAGAGACGCCGATGATTTGGCGCGGGCCCATGGTCATGTCGGCGCTCACGCAGATGATGCGCGAAGTGGAGTGGGGCGAGCTCGACATCATGGTGGTCGACATGCCGCCCGGCACCGGCGATGCGCAACTCACCATGGCGCAGCAGGTCCCGCTCAAGGGCGCGGTGATCGTTTCGACCCCGCAGGATCTGGCGCTGGCCGACGCGCGGCGCGGCATCGCCATGTTTCGCCGGGTCAACGTGCCGGTCCTCGGCATTGTCGAGAACATGAGCTATTTCCTGTGCCCGCATTGCGGCGAGCGTTCCGAGATATTCGGTCACGGCGGGGCGCGGCACGAGTCCGAGCGGCTCAATGTGCCGTTTCTGGGCGAAGTGCCGCTGGAGATGGAAATTCGCGAAAAATCCGATTCGGGCCTGCCGGTTGTAGCTGCCGCCCCGGATGGCCGCTACGCCAAGATCTTCCGGGATATTGCCGCGCTAGTGCGCGACGGATTGCAGAGCGCGAGCCGCCCGGCGCCCAAGATCGTCATCGAGGCGTAGCGCCGGAGTCCGGATTGCGCCGCCGCATGGTTGGCGCGACGTCAGCCGCGCGATCCGGGCTACAGCACCGCGCCCGTGGGACCGCGCCGCAGAACCTTCCCCGGCAAAGCGCCGGTGTGCCGCGCGTCCTCGACCACCAATGTGCCGTTGACGATGACGCTAGTCCGCGTGCCGCTTGGGAATTGGTGCGGCACCGTATAGGTCGCGCGGTCGGCAAAATCGTCGGGATCGAACATGACTATGTCGGCGCGGTAGCCCTCGCGCAGCAGCCCGCGATCCGCAAGTTTCAGCGCGCGGGCGGTCGCGCCGGTCATCTTATGGATGGCGGCGGCAAGCGGCAGCGCCTTGTGCTCGGCAACGTAGCGCGTCAGCACGCGCGGAAAAGTGCCGTAGAAACGCGGATGCGGCAGTCCCTGGCCGACGATGCCGTAGGGCGCCACACAATTGCCGTCGGAGCCCACCAATGCGTGCGGCGAGGCGATCAGCGTGCGGATATCGTCCTCGGAAATCGACGCCACCAGCACGCGCGTCGCGCCGCGATCGGCGATCAGATAATCGCACACAGCATCGATCGGATCGGCGGCCTGGTCCTTCGCCAGCGCCGCGATAGTCTTGCCTGCATGCTGCGGCAGGTGCGGCGAAATCGAGATCGTCACGGCATCCCACGACGGAATGCGTCCCCAATTGTTCAGCCCGTCGCGGGCAATAGCGGCGCGGATTTTTTGGCGCGTCTCGCGCCCGGCGAGCCGCGCCAGCATGGCTTCGACGCCGCCCGCCTGCACCCAGGGCGGCAACAGGTTCTTCAGCGGATTTGATCCGGCATCGTAGGGATAGGAATCGCAATCGATATCGAGGCCGCGCGTCTTGGCCGCCTCGATCATCGCCAGCGCCTCTGCCGCCTTGCCCCAATTATCGGTCCCCGAACACTTGAAATGCACGATCTCGACGTGCACGCCGCATTGCTCGGCCACCGCAATGGCCTCGGCGACGGCTTCCAGCACTTTGTTGGATTCGTCACGCAGGTGGGTGAAATAGCCGGCGTTGTATCGCTTGAGGAGGTGGCCGAACGCGATCATTTCCGACGGCTCGGCGTAGCTGCCGGGCGGTGTGAATAATCCGGAGGACATTCCGAGCGCGCCGGCCGAAAGCGCGTCTTCGAGAAGCGCCGTCATCTGCGCAAGCTCGTCCCCGGTCGGCGCGCGCTGCGCCATCCCCATCGCCATCAGGCGGAGCGTGTTGTGGCCGACCAGCATGCCGGCATTCACCGCGGTCGGCGGAAAGTTGTGCAGATAGTCGGGAAAGCTTGTTTCGCGGAATGGCAGCCACGGCGCGCTCGGGCTCAAATAGTCCTTGAGCATCTCGACCTTGCCGGGCAGCGCCGGCGCGACCGAAAACCCGCAATGGCCGATGATCTCGGTCGTCACCCCCTGGCGCACCTTGCTCTCGGCTTTGGGATTGATCGGCAGGGTGAAATCCGAATGGGTCTTGATGTCGATAAAACCCGGCGCCACCGCGAGTCCGTCGGCGTCGATGATTTTTCGTGCGTCCGAGTCTTGAGCAAGGTCTTGAGCAAGGTCTTGAGCAAGGTCTTGAGCAAGGTCTTGAGCAAGGTCTTGCCCAAGGTCTTGAGCAAGGTCTTGGGCAACGGAAGAATAGGGGTAAATGGCCGCGATGCGGCCGCCCGCGATGGCAATATCGCCGGCGATGCCCGAATGACCGGTGCCGTCGAACAGCGTGCCGCCGCGGATCAGGATGTCGTACATGGCGCGATACGGTAAAGCGGATCAGCGAGAACGTCATCCGCCATGATCCGCCACGTCGTTCGTAATGCATCCGCGTGTCTGCGCGGGAAGGCCTATAATCGGCGCGCGATTGCCGCAGCGGCTTGAGGATCGGCGACGTGACAGCGACAACTTTGATCGGGCTTGCGGCGGCAACATGCACGACCGTCGCGTATGTTCCTCAGGTCGTCAAAGCGTGGCGCAGCCGGTCGACCAAGGACGTTTCGTTGTCGATGTTTCTCCTCATGGCCACTGGAATCATCCTTTGGCTGGTCTATGGCGCCATTCTACGCGACCTGCCGCTGGTCCTGGCGAATGGCGTAACGCTCGGTCTCGCCGCCACCATCCTCGTTTTCAAGCTGCGCTTTGGCTGACGCGGCCGGCTTTTGCGTGTTCTGCGAAACAATCTGAATCTGATCCTGGACGGTATCCTGCCGCCGCGCGCGAGCCCGTGATTTGCGGCGATTCCACGTCGCGAATGGCCAAATGCAATGGGCGCCGATGAGGCGGACTATACAAACGGCCTGGCGTCGCTGTCGTCGCTGATATCGGGGAGGTTGCCGCTGTCGAGTCTCGCCGCCTCTTGCTGATATTCGCGCGCCATGCGGCGCAGTTCGCGGGCGACGTCCTCGGCCTGCGCCATGCGCGATTGCCGCCAGCACATGCGGGCCAGTTTGACCAGTTCGCCATGGTTGGGCAATTGCAGCGCCCGAAGTTTCACGACTCGCGTGTGAACCGCGCAATGCAAATTAGCCACGGCGGATTTGGCTTCAAGCTGTTTCGCGCCGTTAGGTCGGCGAGCCGACTCAAAAACGGCCGACGTGGTTTTCCGAAAGAAACCACAGGCTGTTATGTGCTCTGCAACACCTCGTGCGCGCACCGCCGATTGGATTGCCGA
>JBOHIU010000179.1:0-14687 GCA_050725855.1 Xanthobacteraceae bacterium
CGCCCACGGGAACATCGACAGGCACAGATCGATGGTCGTCGCATCGAGGGCATATACGGTATTGGCCAGCTCGACGCCGAAGTCCTCGTCGACGTAGAGCGTGCGAGCCTGGGTGATCAGCCGTTGATCCGTGTCGAGGCGGTGCGGCGCGCGCTTGAAGAAACCGACATGCCGCTCAAACGCATCGCGACAGACTGCGGTTTCGGCAAGGAGGAACGGCTGCGCCGCGCCTTCGCGCGGCAGGTCGGAACGACTCCGGCGGAATACCGCGCGAGGTTTTAGTCAGCGATCAATAAGCAGCCCTCAGCAGGTCGCACACGTCGGCGGCGGAAACCGGACGCGGCGATTCAATCGCCATGGCGGCGATTTCGCCGGCGACGAAGTCGATCTTGCCGGCATCGAAACCGATGTCGCGCAGCCGTTGCGGAATCGGAAAACCCTTCAGCATTTGCGCAAGCGCTTCCGCCGGATCGGTGCTGCCGAGCGACCGCGCGAGCCGCACCTTCGCGTCCGGCGCGGCGGGGAGATTAAAGCGCGTCACGTGCGGCAGGATGATCGCGTGCGCTTGGGCGTGCGGCAGGCCGAGGCCCCCCAGCACATGGGCGAGCTTGTGTTGCAGCCCGTTGCTGACGCTGAGCACCGTACCGGCAAGCCAGCCGCCGATGAGGCATTCCCCGCGCGCGTCACGATCGGCGCCGTCGGCCATCACAGCCAGCAGATTCTTGGCGAACCGCCACATCGCTTCGCTCGCGAGCGCCAGTGTCACCGGGGTGCAGCCGTCGGCCCAAAAGCTCTCGACGCAATGCGCCATCGCGTTCATGCCGCTTGCCGCGCTGACGGCCGCCGGCAAGCCGAGCGTGAGGTCGGGGTCGTAGATGATGATGCGCGGCAACACTTTCGTGTCGCGCCCGGTTACCTTGCGCGCGCCCTCGGTAACGCCGAAGATCGTTGTCGCTTCCGACCCCGAATAGGTGGTCGGCACCGCGATGATCGGCAACGCGGTGTCGCGCGCGATGATTTTCGCAAGCCCGATCGCGGAGCCGCCGCCGACGGCGACGAGGCCGTCGGCACTGGCTTCGCGCGCCGCTGCGAGGCCTGCTTCGGCCACCGCCTTTGGCACATGAATGACCGCTTGCGCATGTAGCGCGGCAGCGCGTGCGCCTAGAAGATCTAAGATCCTCCTGCCGATCCGCTCACCGCTTCCCGGCGTGGCCACCACCAGTGCACGGGACAGCTTGAGCCGCTCCGCCTCTTCGCCGATGCCGTCAACCGCGCCCGAGGCAAAGACCACCCGCTGCGGAGGAACATCGTGGCTGAAGGGGATGCTCACGAACTATCGTTTCCCGGAAGCGGTGCAGCGCCGAGCGGTGCACCGCTCCTCCGGGACCGTCGCGAACAGTGATCTTGAAATGGTCCCTGGTCTGCGCACCACTTTACGGTGCGCTGCGCCCGGGAAACGAAGGCTATGTGACAGATCAATTCCCTTCCCGCCAAATCCCCAATGCCTTTTGCGCCGGGCGGTCGGAAATGGAGAAAAGCACCGAGTCCTTCGCCGTCTTGTGGACATAGTGCTTCCAGGGCGGCACCACGAACACGTCGTTCGGACCCCATTCAAGTTCCTTACCCTCGACGGTGGTGGTCCCCTGCCCTTCGGCACAGACGAAAATTGTCCCGTCGGTTGCACGATAGGGTTCGCCCTTAAAGCTTTTTGGGAACATCGCGAGCCAGGCCCCCATCGTCGGCAGCACGGGCCCGCCAGTGACCGGATTGGCGTAGTGCACGCGCGCGCCGTGACGCTTATCGATATCGCCAGCCGTGAGCATCCGCTCCACGATCGGTCTGGTGCGCTCGTAGGTGTAATTGATCACCGGCGTGTAGTTCTTGGTCCAGCCGCCGTCGGGCAGCACGCCGGAGCCATAGAGATTCAACGAATCACCATCCTCGCGGGTCGTCGCCTGTGTGGGCGAGTCGAATTGCTGCGCGAACGATGTCTCGTAGAAATTGATCGCGGGGAAATCAAGCACGTCCAGCCACAGCATCGGCACGTCCGACGTATTGCCGTGATCGTGCGGCGCCCAGTTGGCGGTGATGACAAAATCGCCGGGCGACATGAACGACTTCTCGCCGTCGACGGCCGTGTAGGCGCCCTTGCCGTCAAGCACGAAGCGGATAGCCGAAGATACGTGACGGTGGGCCGGCGCGGTCTCGCCGGGCATGATCATCTGGATGCCGGCGAACAGCGTATTCGTGGCCTTGGACTCGCCGTGCATCGCCGGATTCTCCAGGATCAGCACCCGGCGCTCGGCCTCTTCCGCAGTGATCAAGCCGCCCGATTCCATCACCAGGGTTTTGACGTCGGCAAAGCGCCAGACGTGCGGCGCGACCCGGGTGACCGGTTCCTTGGTGACGACGTTCTTCATCACCTTCCACAGCGGCGCCATGTCCTTCTTGGCGATCCGATCGTAGAACGCCTGCCGCATGGCTTCGATATTGTGCTTGGAACCGGGTGTGCCGTTAACCGTTTCTTGAGCCGTTTTTTGCGCGGTTGCGACCGCCATGGCGTCCTCCATAAAAGCGCGGAATCCGTTTGCTAGGGATAATATAGTCAAAGCCGGCGCGAGCGGAAATAGCGGGAGTCTCTTACCCTGCCCTGCAAACCACGAAGGGGGCTGGACCGGTTTGGCCAAGATCCGGCCCGTGGTGGACCAATTGCCTGCTCTTTTCCGGTGGTTTCCTTGACCCTGAACTGCAATAAATTCCTGGGCGAAAGACGCGAACGACCGGCGAGGATGTCATGGCGAAATATCTTTTGGTGAGCTTCAAGACCTGTCCGTGGGTGCAGCGCGCGGCCATCGTGCTGCGCGAGAAGAACGCGGCATTCGAATTTCGGCACATCGAGCCCGATAATCGTCCGGACTGGTTCCTCGCCATTTCGCCACACAAGAAGGTCCCGGTGCTGCGGATCGATGAGCGCGTATCGCTTTTCGAATCCAACGCCATCGCCGAATACCTGGACGAAACCATCGCGCCGCGGCTGCACCCTGACGATCCCGTTGCGCGCGCCATCAACCGCGCCTGGACCGACTATGTGCCGACGTTTTCCAGCTCGGTGACGGGCGTCGCCTATGCGGCCGATGAAACGGCCTATAACGCCGCGGCCGAGAAGATCAGGCCGGCATTCGCTCAGCTTGAGCGGGCACTCGAAAAGCAGAGCCCCGCGGGTCCATTCTTCAACGGCGCCAAATATTCCCTGGTCGATGCCGGCTATGCGCCGTTCCTGCAGCGCTATTACTTCCTCGACCGCATCAAACCGCTCGGCACCGTCGCGAAATTTCCGCGGCTGAAAGCGTGGGCCGACGCGCTGGTCAAGCGTCCCTCGACCCATTCATTCCCCGAAGCCGAATTCGAGGCGCTCTACCGCGCGAACGTGAAACGGCGGAAGGCATGGATCTCGCAATTTATCGCCGACGTGGCCGTGGCGGCGGAGTAGCACCCTCTCAGCAATGGCAAATGTGAAGCAATACGCGACCGATGTTGTGATCGTTGGCGGCGGCGGGGCCGGCATAGCGGCTGGCATCGAGGCCCGCGATGCGGGCGCCCGAACGATCGTGTTCGAGAAGGCTTCCGAGCCCGGTGGCGCCGCGGCCATTTCCGGCGGCGGCTGTCTGGTCGTCGGTTCGCCGCTGCAGAAGCAGCACGGCATCCACGACACGCCCGACTTGGCGTTTGCCGATTGGATCGCCTGGGGCGGCCCGTCGGCCGACGAAGTATGGGCCCGCTATTATATCGAGCACAGTCTCCACGATCTCTATCATTGGGCCGAAAGCCTCGGCGCCAAGTGGTCCGACCTCAAATATCAGGAGGGCAATTTCGTCCTGCGCTGGACACGAACCGAAAACAACGGCCTTGGCCTTATGACACAGCTCATCCAAGGCCTTCGTCGGAAAGGCGGAGAAATCGCTTCCGATGTCGAGGTCGCGGTGCTCAGCCGCGAGAACGGCCGGATCGTCGGCTTTGAAGGCCGCAACACAAAGACCGGCGAGCCAGTGACGGTGCGCAGCAAGACGGTCGTGATCGCGACCGGCGGCTTCAACTCGAACCTCGACATGGTGCTCGAATTTAGCCCGGCTCTTGCTAGCGGCAGGATTTTGGAAGGCTCAGGGCGGGGGTCGACCGGCAGCGGACATAAGCTTATTCGCGAAGTCGGCGGCTATCTCACGCACATGGACCATATCTGGTTCTATGTTTACGCCACGCCCGATTACCGCGATCCGGCGCAGCGGCGCGGACTCGTGTTCCGGCTGGTGCCCGGTAACATCTGGTTCAACCAGCAGGGCCGCCGGTTTCACAATGAGGCGCGCTCCGGCGGCAACTCCGCGACACCGGCGCTGATGGTGCAGAACCCGCGCCATGCCTGGGCGATCATGGATACGCCGATGAGCGCGAATATGGAGATCGCCGATCCGTACTACCGCGACGGCGACAAGGTGGCGCGCAGCAAGGTCGTTGAACTGCTCGATAGTTCGCCGTTCATCCACAAGGCTGACTCGCTTGCCGAGCTTGCCAGAAAGACCGGCGTCGACGCGGCGACGTTCCTCGCCACGGTCGAGCACTACAACAAGGCGTGCGCCCAGGGACTGGACGCCGAGCCGGAGTTCGGCAAGCCGCTGAAAGCGTCGAAGGCCTTCGATACGCCGCCTTATTATGCGGTGCAGATTTTTCCGCTGGCGCGCAAGAACTTCGGCGGCGTCAAGACGGACCTGCAGTGTCGCGTGCTCGACAAGCATTTCGAACCGATCCCCGGCCTTTACGCGGCGGGCGAAGTGGCAGGCATGGCCGGCGGCCACATCAATGGGCGCGCCGGGCTCGAGGGCACGATGCTGGGACCGTCAGTTTTCAGCGGCCGCGTTGCCGGCGGCTGGGCCGCGCAGGAGGCCGGCCACGGCTGCGGGTTCGTCGGCAAGCCCAATCGCGGTTGAGCCTCACACCTCGCCGCCTGAGCAGGAAAGCCTTCGCGCGCAAACGGAGCCGGTATCGGCTCCCGACTCTGCGCGGTGTGACCGCTGGCCGTTGGCCGCGAAGCCGCACCTTTCAGGTATTATTCGCTCCACCGTCGACCGCGATGGTTTGTCCGGTAATGAAATCGCTGTCGGTCGAGGCAAGAAAGATCAGCGCGCCCAGAAGGTCCTCGGGATATTCGTCGCGCTTGATGGCGCGGCGCACGATCGAGGGTTGCTGCGAGTGGGCGAGATGGCCGGGGTTCTCCTCGATGACGCTGTCGGAAAGGGTGAAGCCTGGCGCGAGACTGTTGACGCAGATGTTGTGTTCGCCCAATTCGCGGGAAATCGAGCGTGTGAACGCCGTCACCGCGCCCTTCGACGTCACGTAATGCGAGAAGTTCGGGATGCCGCGGGCCACGGTGCCGGAGCTGATATTGACGATCTTGCCGTATTTCTGCGCGATCATGTGCGGAGCGACGTGCTTGGTCATGAGAAAAACGCCGCGGATGTTGACCGCCATGACACGGTCCCATAGCGTGACCTCGATATCGAGGACTTTCTGCTCGGCAAGCGGAGCGAACAGAGCCGCATTGTTGACCAGAATGTCGATCTTGCCGAAACGCTCGACAGTATCCGCCACGAGCTTCTTGACCGCAGCCTCGTCGCTCACGTCGGCGAGGGCGCTGGCGACCGAATTGGCGCCGTGCTCGCGCGCAATCTCCGCGGCCAAATCCTTGCCATCGGCGATGTCGGCTATCATCAGCCGCGCGCCGTTGCCGGCCAGCGCCCGCGCATAATGCGCACCGATGCCCTTGGCGCCGCCGGTGAGCAGCGCCACGCGATTGTCGAGGCGTCCCATCGTTATTTCCTCCCGTTGACCCGCCGGACGAACTTTTCGAAGCCGGCAAGCTGCTGCCTGACGACGTCGATTGTCGGCTGATCGGTCAATTCGAGCGTCTTCTCGTCGAATTTCTTGGCGGCGAAGGTGACGAGAACCTCAGGTTTGCCGAACAGAAACGCGTCGACCGAGGTGAGGCACTGGCGCATGTGGTATTGCATGCGCGAGCCGCCGAGGACGCCGCCCGCGCAGGATTGCAGCGCCACCGGCTTTTCCTTGAACGGCACGTCCTTCATGCGCGACACCCAGTCGATAGCATTCTTCAATCCGCCGGGAATGCTCCAATTGTACTCGGGCGAGACAACGATCACGCCGTCGGCGGCACGGATCACGTCGGCCCACGCGACAGCCTCGGGGGGAAAACCGCTGCCGTCCTGAATATCGTGATTGTAGATCGGCATCTTGTCCCAGGCCGGCGCGGGCTTCAGCGCCATTCCGGCAGGCGACAGCGCGGGCAGCGCCCGCGCCAGCCCCGCATTGTATGAGCCCCGGCGCAGACTGCCGCAGATGACAATGACATTGAGCTGATTGTCGGACATTTGATCCCTCGCCCCATTTTGAATCGTCGCCGCGCAGCCCGCCAGCGATCAAAAAAATGCTGTTGTAGCCACTATGAGCTTATGCACGTCATGACAGGCAAAGCTTCGTCAGTTTTGACGGCCGTGCGCGACGATGAAATTAGCGAAGGCAACGAGCTGCTGCTTGATGAATCCTATGGTCGCCTCGTCCGTGATCTTGCCGCTTTTCTCGTCGAGCCGCTGCGCGCAATTGCCGATGAAGATTTCGGGCTTGTTAAGCACCAATGCGTCCAGAAACACCATTGAACGGCGCAGGTCGTACTGCACGCGGCCGCCGCCGAGCGGCCCCGGCGACGCCGATTGCAGCGCGACCGGCTTACCGACGAACGGCTGGTTGGGTACGCGCGACACCCAATCGATGGCGTTCTTCAATGGCGCCGGGACGCCGAAATTGTACTCCGGCGAGTCGAGAATCACGCCATCGGCGGCGCGGATTGCCTCGGCCAGCGTCTGCACTGGCGCCGGAAATCCAGTCGAGTTCTGGATGTCGGCGTTATAAAGCGGAAATTCGGAAATGGGCGGCGCTTCCTTGATCCGCACATTGTCCGGTGCCAAATCGGGCAGGGCGCTCATGACAATCCGATTGTAGGAAGCCCTGCGCAGGCTACCGCAAATGGTGACGACGTTGAGGGTTCTGTCGGCCATGGCATCCTCTTCGATTTTGCGGCCGATGTAGCCGCAAGTACCGTTCGATCGCAATCCATGTCCCGCGATCACTACCGGCCGGAATGGAAAAACTCCCGCAGCCGCTCGCGCGCGGCAAGCGTCTTTTCCAGATCGAACCCGTTGACGACGGCGAGCCGGAAGCCGCCCGGCGGCATGGCATGGCGTTCCGGCACCCGGTCCTCATGGAAGGTGATCTGCACGCTCGTCACCCCGGGAATGCGCTTGACCTCCTCGACCAGAGCCGATGGCGGATGATGGTAAGCCCGTTGCGGCCCGAACAAGACGACGCTGTAGCCCTCGCTGCGATCCTCGTCGTAAAAATCCCACGCCTGCCGTTCGTAGAGCTTTACCACGGCGTCGACCCAGCCTGGCCCGTAAAGATCTGGCCATTGGTCGGCGAAGCGCAAATGCGCTTCGATGATCTGGCCGCCGATCGTCTCAAGATTGAGCATGCCGGTATAACCCGTGAGATTTCTTTCGATCCATGCCTGGCAGCGCTGCTCGATTCCGGGGTCGGGCTCGGCGTGCACGATCCAGTAATCAAACGTGCCCTCGCCCGCCGGCTTGCCAGTCACATGCCGCCACCATCTCGGCTCTCCGTCGACAATCGCTATGTCCGAGGACACGTGTCGGCCATCGAGCAAAATCGTCCAGAAGTGGCCGGGGGTATAATGCCGCTCATAGTCGGCAGCCGAGCGCAGCACCCGGCTGCCTACCCCCATACCCTTGAGATTGATGATCGGCTTGGAAAAGACTGGAAAACGCGGCGGTACGACGCCATGCGGGGCTGCATCAAGGCCTTGCGAGAGCGCGACCGCGAGCTTGTCGTATACCCAGCGGTGCGCCGGATTCCACATCCACGCGTCATAGTCCTCGGTCGGGATGTTCGCCCCTGTCGCGACATGGGCGAAATATTGCAGGCGCCAAGGATCGGCTTCGCAGATGGGCATGGCGCGGGAAGCGAGGATGATAGGGACCGGTCGAGGACGAAAAGATAGCACAGACCCGATCCGCCGTCTGTCTCTCCCGTCACCTGCGTTTGCGAGACCGCGTTCTCGCTCCCTTCTTGGCGGCCGTGGACCGCCCCGCAGTGCCCTTGGTGCGCATCCCCTGCCGGGCCGAAGCGGCTCGCTGCGTAGCACTGCGCCGCGACGCAGCACTGCGCGCGTGACGGGACAACACCTTGCGTGATGCCGTGTCGCGCGGCTCTCTCTTAAGCACCCGCGACACGGCCCTGGAGATGCGCGGCCGCCGGATCGTCTTGCGCTTATGCTGACCGGCCTCATAGGCGTACGTGGCGCTCTTCCGCGTTCTCTGGGTGGTTTGGCCGCGCTTCGACGGCGGCGCAGGTTCACGCCGGCCCGCCGGGCCCCCGAAAGCCGATCGCAATCGCCTGCTTGGTAGAGCGAGCGCCGTGTTCGCCGCGTCGGATTTTGTCGATCTCTTCATGGACAAACTCGCCGGCCTGCGTCGACGGCGATTTGCCTTCGTGCTTGTCGCGGCGCGCCCGTTCGATGGTTTCTTTACGCGGCATCCTGTCCTCCATGCGTGTCAAGCTTGGGAGACAACGCCCGCGCGATGCATGGTTCGGAACGCGTGACCAGCGATGGCAGAGACCGCCGAGAAGCCCTCCGACCGGTCTTTTATCCGTCGCGATTGCGTTCTTTATGTCCGCAGCGCATGCACGCAAAACATGCCGTCGGTGAACGCGCCTGCGGATGACCATCCGCTCGACCGCGCCAAGGCCTGAAACGAATTGACCGTGTATTTGTAGCTACTTTCGGTATGGATGGATTCTCCAGCGGCAAAATCGATTGCGGCTCCGGCGACCCGCACCCATTGCCGTCTGGTGCTGACAAGATGCATTTCGATGCGGCTCAATGCGCTATTGAAAAAGGCCCGGTGCTCGAATGCCGCGAGATCAAAGTCGGCGCCGAGTTCACGATTGATGCGCGTCAGCAGATTGAGATTGAATTTGGCGGTCACGCCTTCCGCGTCGTTATAGGCACGACGCAGCGTTGGTTCGTCCTTGACGAGATCGATGCCGACAATGAGGAGGGCCCCCGTCCCGAGCATGGCGCCGATATGGCGGAGAAAACGCGATGCTTCATGCGGCTCGAAATTACCGATAGTCGAGCCCGGGAAAAAACCGACGCGCGGCAGCGTGGCAAAGTGCGGCGGTATAGCGAAGGGCCGGGTAAAGTCCTCGACCAGCGGATGGACCTGAAGGCGCGGCAGATCGCGTTTGAGCTCCGCCAGATCCTGCTGCAGGAAATCGCCGGAGATATCGACCGGTACATAGGCCTCGACGCTAGCCGCGGCGCGCAGCAGAATGCGTGCCTTACGGCTCGAACCGCTGCCGAATTCGATCAATGCGCAGCCCGGCGGAAACATCGAGGCGATGGCGGGCGCATTGTCCTGCAAGATGCCGATCTCACAGCGCGTGGGATAATATTCGGGCAGCTGCGTGATCCGCTCGAACAGCGCTGAGCCGGCCAGATCGTAAAAGTATTTCGGTGGGAGACTCTTCGGCCGGGCGGTCAGGCCCGCGATCACGTCGGCCCCGAAAGGTTCGCGCAGGCCGTCGAGAGGATGCGCGCGAAAAAGACTTCTAACATTCATGCTGAGACTCAATGTTGGTATTCGGCGAGGCGCAATCCGGTGAATTGCCAGCGCGCCTGCGGATAAAAGAAGTTACGGTAGGTCGGCCGCGAATGCCCCCGCGGCGTCGCCAGCGACGAGCCGCGCAGCACCATCTGATTGACCATGAATTTGCCGTTATACTCGCCGAGAGCGCCCGCGACGGCGCGGTAGCCTGGATAAGGGGCGTAGGCGCTGCGTGTCCATTGCCAAACGGCGCCGAAAGCATCAGGAAGCACACCGCTCTTCTGCGCGACCTCCCATTCGGTTTCGGTCGGCAAATCCCTGCCGGCCCAGCGCGCAAAAGCGTCGGCCTCGTAATAGCTCACGTGACAAACCGGCTGCGCAGGTTCGACCCGGCGCAGGCCGCCAAGCGTCAACGCAAACCAGCCGCCGTCGATCTCCCGCCAATAGCCCGGCGCGTTCCAGCCCTGAGCGTCAACCACGGCAAATCCGTCCGACAGCCACAGCGTCGGCGTCGTATAGCCACCATCCGCCATGAATTCGAGCCACTCGCCGTTGGTCACCAGCGAGGGCGCAAGGCGCACCGGCTGCAATAACACCTGGTGCGCGGGCTGCTCGTTGTCGAAACAGAAACTCTCGCCGTCATGGCCAATGCGGTGAATGCCGGTAATAACCGGGCCGCCGCCGCAGCCCTTCACGCCAGGCTGTTCCGGCCATTGCCATTGCGGGTCATAAGCCGGATGCGTGGGGTTCAGCGAAAACGCATGCAGGATGTCGCTCAGGAGTAATTCCTGATGCTGCTGCTCGTGATGCAACCCAATCTCGAGCACAGGAACAAGCGGCGCGATATCGTTGGCCCTTTCGATCAAAGCCGCCAGGGCGCGGTCAACGTGTGCCCGATACTCGGTTACCTCGGCGGCGCCCGGCCGCGTCAGCATACCGCGCTGCGGGCGAGCGTGGCGTGGTCCCGCTGAGACGTAATAGGAATTAAAAAGATAGGCGAAACGCTCGTCGAATGGCTGATAGCCCGGCGCGAACTTGCGCAGCAGAAATTGTTCGAAAAACCATGTTACGTGCGCGCGGTGCCATTTGGTCGGGCTCGCTTCCGGCATCGATTGCGCGACCTGATCCTCGGCCGACAACAGTGCCGCCCGCCGTTCGGTTTCGCCGCGCACCTCGCGAAACGCTTCAAGCCAAAATCGGCGCGCATCAACGGGTGAGGCATGCGCCGTGCCGATGTTCGCGGAACTATTGGGGGAATGAGAAGATGCGCGAACGCGCTGGGAAGCAGCTGAGGCTGGCATCGCAAATCCGTAAGAGAAGCCATGTGCAACAGGGAAGTATGAATTATTGGGAAGATAATCGGGACCCCGCCGCGTAGTTCCATCAATGCGCCATTCGCGAGAGACTGCAATGCCGTCCCGTGCGGCCTAACGGGGATGTGATCGAGAAGGCAAGAACCGCAGCCGGCGTTGTTCATGTCAGCCATGCGACGTATGGTCGTGCGTGCAACGGCCCGTCCGAGGGCTATCGATGGGACGAACGAGGGGTGGGCAGCATGAAAACACTGCGGGTTGTCAAAAAGGGCACAGCAAAAGCGATGTTGCCGCGCGAGCGTGCCGATTACTCGGCAATCGTCGACCGGCCGCCGCTCAAGCTGCCGGGTGGCGCCCGGCTCGTGTTCTGGACCATTGTCAATCTCGAAGTATGGGACATCGCCAAGCCGATGGCGCGCCAAGTGCTGGCGCCGCCGACCGGACAGACGCTTCTTCCAGACGTACCGAATTGGAGCTGGCACGAATATGGCATGCGCGTCGGGGTCTGGCGCTTCTTCGAGCTGTTCAAGCGTTTGCAAATTCACCCTACGCTGGCGATCAATGCCCGCGTCTGCGAGGATTACACGCGGGTCGCCGAACAGGCGCGCGCCGATAGCTGGGAATTCATGGGTCACGCTTACCAGCAAGGCCCCATTCACGCCGAGCTCAATCAGAAAAAGATGGTCGGGCGCGCCCTCGATGTGATCGAGCGCTTTTGCGAAAAGCGCCCTGTTGGCTGGCTCGGCCCCGGACTGACGCAAACGCTGGAGACGCCCGAACTCCTGGCGGAGGCTGGCATCAAATATATCGGCGATTGGGTTTACGACGACGAGCCGACGACGATTCGAACCGCCAAGGGTCCGCTGGTGACCCTACCCTATACGATGGAACTGAATGACATCCCGATGATGATCGTGCAGCACCACCAGAGCGATTATCTGCTGCGCCGCGCGATCGATCAATTCGACCGGCTCTACGCCGAGGGCGAAAAGCGCGCCAAGATTTTTCCGCTCGCCATTCACGCCTATATCAGCGGCCAGCCGCACCGTATCAAATATCTGGAAGCGATCTACGATTATGCCCGGAAATTCGATGGCGTGCTGTACTGGACCGGCGAGGAAATTCTGGACTGGTACCTGAAATCCGCGTCGTAAGCGTCCTCACCTGTCATCGTCCGCGAAGGCGGACGATCCGGTAATCACGGAGCTTCACTGTGGCACTGCCGTTGAGAATTCTCCGCGATCGGCGATTAATAGACGCCCCGTTCTCGCGGGGCATGACGACAATACGAGCGATAATCGCGCGCAGCAGTTTCGCTGCCATGGCAATGGCGCTCGCGGCAGTGCCTGCCACTTCCGCCAAAGCGCAGACCGTGCCGTGCCGCACCTCCGGGCCGTATGCGACCTGGCTGGCCGGCGTGGAACGCGAGGCCGCGGCGGACGGCATCTCGCAGCACACGATCGCCGAGGCCGCGCCGTACCTCGTCTACGACCAGCGCATTGTGAACATTGACCGCGGCCAGCGCGTCTTTGCCCAGACCTTCCTACAATTTTCGGACCGCATGGCAGCAAAGTACCGCATCGTCCGCGGCGAGGCGCTGATCAAGAAATACGCGGCCGTTTTTGCGCGCATCGAGCGGCAGTATGGCGTACCGGCGCCGGTTATCGTCTCGTTCTGGGGACTGGAGAGCGATTTCGGCGCAAACATGGGTAAATATCCGTCGCTGAGTTCGATCGCCACGCTCGCCTATGATTGCCGTCGCGCCGATAAATTCCGCCCTCAGCTCCTCGACGCGCTGCGTCTAATTCAACGCGGCGACCTCACACCCGCCGAGATGATCGGTTCGTGGGCCGGTGAACTCGGCCAGACCCAGATGATGCCCACCGAGTATTACAAGTACGCGGTCGACTACGACGGCACCGGCAAGCGCGATCTCATCCACGACGTGCCCGACGTGCTCGGCTCGACGGCGAATTATCTGGTCGGTCTCGGCTGGAAGCGCCGCGAGCCTTGGCTCACGGAGGTGCATGTGCCGCCGCGGCTGCCCTGGGATCAGGCCGACCTCGATATCCAGTTGCCACGCGCAAAATGGGCCTCATGGGGCGTCACGCTTGCCGACGGCCGCCCGCTGCCCGAGGACAACCTGCCCGCTTCGCTGTTACTGCCGATGGGACGATTGGGGCCGGATTTCCTCGTCTATCCGAATTTCCAGATTTATCTGCAGTGGAATAACTCGCTCGTCTATTCGACCACGGCAGCCTATCTGGCGACCCGCATCGCCGGAACGCCGCCGCTGCATCGCGGCAACCCGCCGCCAGCGCTGTCTTTCGATCAGGTCAAGGAATTGCAGACGCTTTTGACCCGCGCCGGCTATGACGTCGGCAAGATCGATGGGTTTCTCGGCTCGAAAAGCCGGCAAGCCGTCAAGGCCATGCAGATGAAATACGGGCTCCCGGCGGATTCCTATCCGACCGAGGAACTGCTCGCGCGTATGCGCGCGGGAAAGTAGTCCCCTCTCACGCACACCTGGTTGTCAAATTTCAATCAGCATTGCCGGTGGCGCACGGAAGTTTAGAACAACAGAAGAATATCTACGTTAGATCCGGACAGCGGCCTTGCAAGGATCTATGAAGGGCGGCAACGATTCAGATAGTTGGGCGCTCGATTCGGAATAATGGCTATTACATCATGACAGTCTGGCTCCTATAGAGTCATAATCCGACTTTGCAGGTACGATCTTTGGTGTGCAGCAGGATATGCCCAAACAATTCCGTCGCGTTGTCACCGGCCATAACGCGGCCGGCGAGTCTACTTTCATCATCGACGCTTCGACACCGCACGTGTTTCAGCGTAGCAAGGGCAGCGCCATCGTACACGAAATGTGGGAGACAGCGATCACGCCCGCCGATAATGGCGGCAACGCGGACGCAATCGCCCGCGGCCATCGGCTACCGCCGCCGAAGAACGGCTCGGTATTTCGCGTCATCGAATACCCGCCCGATTCCGAACGCCTCGTCGCGCTGGTGCACGAAAGCGCGCGTCCGGACGATTCGGGGCGCGCCGAGGCCACCGACCGCAACAATCCCCGTCATGCCGGCTTTCATAAGACCGCAACGATCGATTACGCGATCGTGCTGTCGGGTGAAATCTTCGCGATGATGGACCAAGGCGAGGTGCTGCTGAAAGCCGGCGACGTATTGATTCAGCGCGGCACCAATCACGCTTGGAGCAACCGCACCGATGAGAATGCGGTGGTGGCGTTCGTTTTGATCGACGCCGCGCCTGTCTGATCGACCGGAAAAAGCGCCAACCCGATTATGACGCCGGAGCGACATTGAGTTGGCATAGTGCCCGGCGATGTTGGTCAACGGGACGGGGAAATTCACAAAGCTGAATTCGATTGCGCCGCGCGGCATTGCGTGACGGGGGACAGCCATGCTTTCAGTCGCCGATTATCGACGATTCGCGGACGATTGCAGGCGGCTTGCGGCAGTGCTGACAAGGCCGGCCGATAAGCGGGCGATGGAGCTCATGGCAAAAGGTTGGGACAAGACGGCTGACGAATGCGCGGCAAAGCTGAGCGGCGCCGCTGATCTCGCCGGCGACGCGACGAATCAGCCGCGAG
>JBOHIU010000180.1:0-6315 GCA_050725855.1 Xanthobacteraceae bacterium
ATACCGGATTTTCCAGGAAGCGCGATCGCTCGATCCGCCGGATGAAAAGTCGGGCCGCGCGAGCTTTGATGTCCTGACCAGCCCGCGCGTGTTCTGGCACCTGGTCACTCTCAACCCGTCGATACTCGCCGCGATCAAACTTCGCCGTGCGCCGGCCGCCCAACCTCAGCGAGAGGAAACATGCCGCTAGCTCCCAACCACCGGACTGCCGATCCACCGGTGCTAATCATCAGGCCGATCCTTGGGGCGGATCACGCTCTAGCCTTCGAACTTCGGCCCGCGCCGGATCGGTCAGGCAATCCACGAGGGAATCCATTACGAATATCGCGCTTTCCGTCATGACGTTCCCTCGTGTGCCGACCTCCCTATGCTTCGCCCCCAAAGGGCCGCGGGAAGTTCAAGTTACCGATCGGGCGTGGTGATGCAGCAAGGGCACGAAATCCAGAAAGAGAACCGCGCTGACGGCCGGTGACGATTGGGGCCAGATTGGGTCCACGCATCTCTTTCGTTCGCCGGCCCACCTACCACTAAGCCTTGATTTTATTGGCAGGAGTGGAGGGACTCGAACCCCCAACCCCCGGTTTTGGAGACCGGTGCTCTGGCCAATTGAGCTACACTCCTTCGCGGCCGGCTGTGTCATGCCTCTTGCGGCGCGGCTATGCAAGTGCGCGGCGCAAGCCCTGCCGGCCTCAAGCGCCTCGTCCGGCTCCGCGTACGGCGCCCTGAGCCGTTCTTATCGCTGAGACTGGAAGCGAGCGTCTTGACGCTGCGGGACGCGCGTCACACGTCGTCACATTCCACGGTGAACATGGGCCCACGGGCGACCGTGTTCCAGCAAATGGCGGATGAAGTCGGCACGACGCAACGCCATTTTTGCGACCGGTTCCCGCGCGCGCGATTTTGCTGCCGGCAGCGCGCCGAAGCGGCATGACGCGCCGAATACTCCGCGCGCGCTATACGCGCAGTGACCGGACGATGGATTACCGCTAGAGTGAACGTGGGGGCGCGTCCGTAGGATGTCTCGGGAGGAGAATGATGCCCAAGCCGGCGACAAAAAGAATCGCATTAACAACCACTGCCCTCGTCTCCACTGTCTTCGTGTCCCTTGGCACGATAGCGCTTGCCGGCCGCGCGCAAGCGCAAGGCGCCTCCCCTCCCGACATCAGCGGCTCCTACCATTGCAAGCCGAATCCCGATCCTTGCACTTGGCCTGGGTCCTCGCCGTCAATCACTCAATCCGACAACAAGCTTCAGATCAAAGGCGACAACGGCGCGATCGCCGATGCCACGCTGACCAGCGCCACGACCATTTCGGCCGCGGCAACGTTCAACTCGCTCGGCATTATTCGGCCCGACCATTCCATCGACTGGTCGGACGGTACGACGTGGCGCAAATAGCGAGCCCACGCGCGCCGCATCGCGACATCGCAGAAAGCCCGCTATTTTTCTCCTCGTTGCGCGTAGCGTCCGGATTTGTTATATAGGTGCAGCGGGGCATGCCGAGTGGCGGTGCCCGTCAAGAAGCTGGGAAATTCGACCGTCGAGCCCGCCCCTGGTGGCGGGCCGATGGCTTTTTGGATTCGACAGTTTGGACCACGCAAATGAACCCCGCGAACAGACCCGATCATATTCGCATCACGTCGCATCCGGAGCCGGGCGGCAAGCCGCGCTTCCCGATCCATTGGGGCGCGCCCACCGCCCGTGAACGCGGACCGATCATCGGCACCGTCTCCAGGCCGGGAGATCGCAACGCCATCGGCAGTCACGGCGGCTCCTACGCGCTCTATCGCGCGCTTGCGGTGTCTTCGGGCGCGCTCGACCCGATACGCCGGCCCGACCTGACCAACACTTATCCCGCCGTCGGCATCGGCCCGTTCGCGCAATGGAGCGATTCGGGCCGCATCGTCTCGCTCGATCCCTGGGGGCATCTGGCGGCGGAAGCGTTCAAGGCCGAGATAACCGAGGGCGTCGACATCCGCCCGACCATCGCCATCACCAAAGCGCGGCTCGATCTGCATGAAATGCAGAGCGCGCTCGCCGCCGGCCGGCTCAAGGCCGACGGCGACGTCGTGCACAGGAACGGCAGCATCGCGGTCACCAAAATCGCCATCGACCCGGTCTGGTATCTGCCCGGTATCGCGCAGCGCTTCGGCTGCGCGGAGACACTGTTGCGCCGCACCTTGTTCGAGCAGACCGCAGGCATGTTTCCCGAGTTGGTCACGCGACCGGACATGCAGGTGTTCCTGCCGCCGATCGGGGGCACCACGATCTATCTGTTCGGCGATGCCGCAAAGCTCGATGATCCGAACACCAAGATCACCTGCCGCGTGCACGACGAGTGCAACGGCTCCGACGTGTTCGGCTCGGATATTTGCACCTGCCGGCCATATCTCATCCACGGCATCGAGGAATGCGCGCGCGGCGCGCAAGAAGGCGGCCTCGGCCTCATCGTCTATAATCGCAAGGAAGGCCGCGCGCTCGGCGAGGTCACCAAGTTTCTGGTTTACAACGCCCGGAAGCGCCAGGAAGGCGGCGACGTGGCGAGCGCCTATTTCGAGCGTACCGAATGTGTCGCGGGCGTGCAGGACGCGCGCTTTCAACAATTGATGCCAGATGCGATCCACTGGCTGGGTCTGCGTCGCATCGACCGGTTCGTGTCAATGAGCGACATGAAGTACGATGCACTGGTCGAGCAAGGGGTCGAGGTGGTCGAACGCGTGCCGCTGCCCGAAGAACTGGTCCCGGCCGATGCCCACGTCGAAATGGCCGCCAAGAAGGCCGCAGGTTATTTCTCGCCCGAGCCACCGCCGATGCCCGGCGAACTTGCCGACACCGTCGGGCGCTCGCTCAACAAATACTGACCGGGCCTTTCCCTTAGGCACGGTCATGAGCGACGAGACCGCCGCAGCCCTTTCGCTTTTGAACGCCGCGGCGGTGCGCGCGCGTGCCGAACGCATGCTGGCGCTCGGCCTCGGCGACAAGCTGCCGAACTTCCGCATCGATCTTGCCCGGCTCGATGACGCGGCCGACCTCGTCGCCGCGACCACGCGGAAGAATTACCCAAGCCTCGACATGCCGTTTCATTCGCGCTGGCGGCATTTCGTGGTGGGCGGCGCGGATCGTGCCGGGGCGCTTGCGCAATTCGGCACCCTGCCCGACCGAACTGCCAAGGCTCGCGCCGCCTTCGATCTGGTCATTGTAAGCGTGCTCCTTGACGCCGGCGCCGGCCCACAATGGTGCTATCGCGATGCCACCGGCCGCCGCATCGGCCGTTCCGAAGGACTCGCGCTTGCCAGCCTCGACATGTTCACGCGCGGAGTTTTTTCGTCAGACGCCGAAAAAGAACCGCTCCGCGCCGATGCGGCTGCTTTGGCGCAGCTCGGTGCCGTCACCCTGAACAATGGATTTCAGATTACGCCCGATAACTTTCTTGTCGGCTTCGAAGGACGCGCCGAGCTGCTGCGCGCACTCGGCGGATTGGCGGCGTCACGCCCAGACATATTCGCACGCAATGACACCCCTCGCCCCGGCGGCTTCTTCGATCATTTAACCATGAAAGCCGTAAATGGCGCGATCCCGGCGCCGGTGATCCTATCCGAACTCCTGCAACAGTTCGGCCCGATCTGGCCGTCCCGGCTTGCGCTCGGGGGCGTCCCGCTCGGCGATTGCTGGCGGCATTCTTCGATAGCGACCAATGACGCCACGAGCGGCTTCGTGCCTCTGCATAAGCTGTCGCAATGGCTCGCTTACTCGCTGATCGAGCCGCTGCAGCAAGCCGGCTTCACCGTGACCGATATCGACGGACTGACGGGGCTCGCCGAATACCGCAACGGCGGCCTGTTCGTGGATACCGGCGTATTGACGCCGCGCGATCCGCTGGAGGCCGCGCGCGCGCACGACGTCGGCTCGCCGCTTGTCGTCGAATGGCGGGCGTTGACCGTGGCGCTTCTCGACCGGCTCGCCGCCGCGGTGCGGTCCAGACTGAACAGAACCGCCGCCGACCTGCCGCTCGCCAGGGTGTTGCAGGGCGGCAGCTGGAAGGCCGGACGCGAACTTGCCTTCGCGCGACGCGCCGACGGCAGCTCGCCGATTAAGGTCATCAGTGACGGCACGGTTTTTTGAGCCGGTATGCCGTGGTCGTGGAGAGTAAACATGCAAGGCATCCAAGGGGTCAAAGTCGTCGACCATCCACTCGTGCAGCACAAGCTGACGCTGCTCCGCGAGAAGACCCGTTCGACCAAATCGTTCCGGGAACTGCTCAAGGAAATCGGCATGCTGGTTTGCTACGAGGTGACGCGTGATCTGCCGCTGACCGATGTCGAGATCGAAACGCCGCTCAAGACCACGATGGCGCCGCTTCTGGCCGGCAAAAAACTGGTGCTCGTGCCGATCCTGCGTTCCGGTCTCACGTTCGCCGAAGGCATGCTCGATCTCGTCCCGGCGGCCCGTGTCGCGCATATCGGACTCTACCGCGAGCCGGAAACCTTCGCCGCGGTCGAATATTTCTTCAAGGCGCCGACCGACGTCGCCGAGCGGCTGGTCATCGTGGTCGCGCCCGTTCTCGCCACCGGCAACACCGCGGTCGCGGCCGTCGACCGCTTGAAGGAAAGGGGCGCCAAGGATATCCGTCTGGTCACGCTGATCTGCGCGCCGCCGGGCATCGAGCGCATGCGCGGCCTGCATCCCGACGTGCCGATCTGGACTGCGGCGATCGACGAAGGACTCGATGAGCACGCTTTCATCGTGCCCGGTCTGGGCGATGCCGGCGATAGAGCCTACGGGACGAGGTGAGAATCGTCATTCCGGAAGGCGAGCGAAGCGAGACTATCCGAATCCATAACCCCAGTCGGTGCAGAACTCGCACGTCGTGATTATGGATCCCGGTTCGCGGACTTGGTCCACGCCCCGGAATGACGAGCGCCGGCCAATTGACGACATTGCAATAGCGCCCTTAACTCCGATGCAGGCGACATTCGATCCGCGAGAGGGGATCACGGCCATGCGACGCATTGCCCTGCTGCTTGGCGTTTTGCTGTTCGCCCTTCCCGCAACCGCCCACGCCGAGCCGCAATGGCTGACACTGCCGCCGACGCCAACCTTGCCGACCGCCGTCAAGAGCGGTCTGGCTCCGGTCAACGGCATCAAAATCTGGTACGCCACGTTCGGGCATGGCGCGCCCGTCATTCTGCTTCACGGCGGCCTCGCCAATGCCAATTACTGGGGACTTCTGGTGCGCACGCTCGCCCCGCGCTACCGCGTCATTGTCATGGACAGCCGCGGCCACGGCCGCTCTTCACGCGACGCCCGTCCCTACGGCTACGACCTGATGGCCGACGACGTGGTGGGCCTGATGGATTATCTGAAAATCGACAAGGCGGCGCTGGTCGGCTGGAGCGACGGCGCCATCATCGGCCTCGACATCGCACGGCGCCACCCCGACCGGCTGTCCAAGCTGTTCGCGTTTGCCGCCAACTCCGATCCGAGCGCGGTAAAGGACGTCGACAAGAGCCCGGTGTTCAGCGCCTTTATTGCCCGCGCGCGCAAGGAATACCAGCGTCTCTCGCCGACGCCGCGGGAATACGACGCCTTCCTCGCCCAGATTGAAAAAATGTGGGCGACGCAGCCCCATTGGACCGCGGCCGATCTGCACAAGATCACGGTCCCGACATGGATCGTGGACGCCGATCACGACGAGGCGATCAAGCGCGAGGACACGCTATTCATGGCCGACAACATCCCGGACAGCGGCTTGTTGATCGAGCCGCAGGTCAGCCACTTTTCGTTCTTGCAGGACCCGGCACAATTCGATGGCGACGTGCTGCATTTCTTGCAGCATGTAAAAGGGAAGTGAACAGTCCGGGATGGATTGGACCGCACGAAGCCGATTTCAAGCATTCGGTCGGAAATTGCGCCTCGGCTCCATCCGCCTCATGCTGCGAAAGCGATGCAATCCGCCCTAAAGTTTCCGGACAGACGATCGAGTGGCGCCGATTGGAGCGGGTGAAGGGAAACCGCCCCTCGCACCGTTAGGCATTGATATCGCAACGGATTTTTCTCCCATTCTTCGCCATCTTGTAGCGGGTTTTGTAGCATTCCACTAATGACGCGGACGCAAAATCTTGACGGCCTCTGCATTGCAGGATGCCGTTGATTGGCGCTGGTCTGGGCCTTCTGGCTCCCGCGCGCGGAGGCATTCAAGACGCGGTCGAAAGCGCCGATGACAGCGGCTTCGACCTCGAACACGTCGATGAAATTCGTTACGGCATCCGCGCCGACCTATGGGATGCGGCGATACCATTGAAAGACTTTGTCGAC
>JBOHIU010000181.1:0-7620 GCA_050725855.1 Xanthobacteraceae bacterium
TGCGCCGTTGGGCGAGCTTGATGGCGATGCGGCGGATTTCCTGGATCGACCAGCGGATCAGAAATGTTTGGTCCGAAGGCGCCGCAGTGTTTTTTTGGGCGCTCCGAGATTTGCCTGATAGCGAATGACAGCCATCATGGCGAAGGCGAGCATGACAAGCGAGACATGGCGGTGCCAGCCATGCCCCGCGGCCAAGGATCGCCTGTTGACGCCACGGACCGGGATCGCCTGCCGCTTCCGCGCGCATCCAGCCGGTCTTGCGCGGTTCGTTCCCCAAAAGTCCGTCGAGAAACTGTCCCGCCGACGCCGCCACCCGCTCCTGACCGAACAAGGGACGTTATCCGCGTCTTCATATCCCGCAACGATGACGCCCACAGCTCCAGTGTCGTCTCAACCGCTGCGCCAGCCATCCATGACCTCCCGAATCATGGTGGTCCATGGATTCAGAAGTCCATAACAAATGCAACTGTAATGCTAATACGCCACCGGACACCCCCACTTTTCTCAAACCCCAATGGCTAGGACGTGACTAGGGATGGTCGGCTCGACGGGACTTGAACCCGTATGTCCTTGTGGGACTTCAGATTTTAAGTCTGATGCGTATACCAATTCCGCCACGAGCCGGGTGCTTTTAAGTCCCTTGCGTCTACCATTTCGCCACGTCCGCGGGGCGGGCCCTCATTTGCCAGCAGAGCCGACATTTAGGCAAGCCCAGCGGCGCGAAGCGCTACCGGCGTGGCAAGCCGCTGGCGAACGGCCTCGCGTCGAAGAACGCGCCGCAGCCACCAATCCTCTTCTTACTTGTTGCCCTTCGCCGCCTGGGGATTCGGCCTCACACCGCTCCAAGGATCGTTGGCGACTTGCTTGTCGGGGATCTTCTTGTTCGCCGCCTGGTAGGCCTCATCAAGGGCCTTTTGCCTAGCGCGCTCTTCCGGGGTCAATTGCTTAGGCTGGTTCTTAAATGACATCCCCATAGGCAACTGAGCGGTCGCATATCCCGTTAAGAGCGCGAGCGCCGCGCCAGCCAAGGCGATTTTGATCGTCACCTTGCGCAGCATGGTCACTCCTTGAAAACGTGGGCCCAAAGGCTGTCCCAGTCGACGCCGGAAACGTCGGTGACGCGGCCGTCGCTCTCGTAGAACTTGTTGGGCACCTGGAACATGGCGAGCATGAGCCCGCCTTCGGGCGTCCAAGCGACGTGCCGGCTGCCGGCCTCGCGCCAGACGAACTCGCCGGGGCCGACGCTCAAGCCCTTGGCGGGGCCCTCCTTATCGCAAAGCCTTCCTTCGAGCACATAGGTCTGTTCGATCTTGACGTGCTCATGATCCGGCAGCACGGCACCCGGAGCGAACCGCATCAGTGCCGTCACCAACCCGCTCTCCTTGTCGAAAAGCAGACCTTTAACTTCGCAACCGGAGAAGCGCGTCTTTTTCCATTCCAACGCGGCGGGACGCACGACATGCGAATGCGCATCGAGCGTGTCGTGCTTTGATTTCGGGGTCACGGCATCCATGAGCGATCTCCTTCGCGGACCAACGGCTCCCTGTCGCATTATAGCCGATCCTGGCCGCAACTGGACCAAGAAATAATGGCAGGATTCAGCGAAGGAGAAGGATCGAGGAAAGCGCCGGCCGTGCTACAATCCGGCGTCGCGGATCGGCGGCTGGAAGGCGAGTCCGGTATCCCAGGGAAAGTCGATCCAGGTGTCCTGCGACACTTCGGTGATGAAAGTGTCGACCATCGGCCGGCCCATCGGCTTGGCATAGACGGTGGCGAAATGCGCGCGCGGCAACAATGCGCGCACCACTTTTGCCGTGTTCCCCGTATCGACAAGGTCATCGACGATGAGCACACCCGCCCCTGCCCCGCCGCCGTAGGCAGTGACCGCGGGCGCGATGTCCTTGAGCACCGTCAACTCGCCTTGGGTGGCGTGCTTGTAGCTCGATACGCACACCGTCTCGATCACCCTGATGCCAAGTTCGCGCGCCACGATGGCAGCCGGAACCATGCCCCCGCGGGTGATAGACACGATCGCGGCGAAGGGGCCGGCGCCATTGAGGCGCCAAGCAAGCGCCCGCGAATCGCGATGAAATTGATCCCACGAGACCGAAAACACCCTCTGCGGGTCCCTTCGCTGCGACGCTTGCTGCGGCGAGGGGCTCGCCGGCGCACCGTCATCGGCGCGGTTGCCCGGTGGCTCTGTCATCGCAATCGCGTCCTATCGTCCGCAAGCTCCGTTCTGACCCGTTGCAGCATCGCCTCGACGGCCGCCTTGGCGGCGGCCAGCTTTTGCGCATCACGCGACCGCACCACGACATTCGTGTTGCCGCCGATCTTTTCATCCACGAACGGATAGGAGCCGATGACGACGTGGGGATGGCGTTTTGCGATCTCGCCGAGTTCGGTGCCGATGTCGCCCTCGCGGCAATCGGCGCGAACGGATTCCGACAGCATGCGGGCCCCCGCCTTGAGCTTGGGCGTGACGTATTCGAGCATCGCCTGCATGATGTGCGGCACGCCGGCCATCACGATGACATTGCCAAGCCAAAAGCCTGGTGCCGCCGAGATTTTATTGAGGACGAGCTCCGCCCCGGCCGGGATGCGCGTCATCCGCATACGCGCCTCGTTCATGACGCCGCCAGTCTGTTTGATGCGAGCGGTCATGATCTCGACCGCGCGCGGATCGTAGTCGATTGCGACGCCGAATGCCTTGGCAATGCACTCGGCCGTGATGTCGTCGTGCGTTGGGCCAATGCCGCCGGTCGTGAACACGTATATATAGCGCGAGCGCAACGCATTGACCGCGCCGACGATCTCCTGCTCCTCGTCGGGGACGACGCGCACTTCTTTGAGGTCGATGCCGATATTCGTCAGATATTCGGCGATGTAACCGATGTTCTTGTCCTTGGTGCGGCCGGACAGAATTTCGTCGCCGATGACGAGAAGCGCGGCGGTAACGATGCCGTCTTCCGGTTCAGCCCTTTTACTGGCCCCGCTCTCCATCATCGCTCGCTCCGTGCCGGCATCTCCTCTAGCGCGGCGGCGGCGACGGCTCAAGCGCGCGGCCGAACATCGTTCGGAGACGTGGTTCGGAGACGTGGTTCGGAGACATGGTTCGGAGACGTGAGTCGGATATGGGATCAGTCCGCCCGCATCGCTGATGCTGCTCCTATCCACGGCATGCCTTGCGGCAACGTGGCGATGCGACTTTAGCGTTTTGTGATACGAACAGACGAATGTGCTCCGACTGGCTGCCGCAAGCGCGGGAGCGGAGCCAACTCGGGAGCCTCGAATGGACTTGAACGGGAAGGTCATCGTCATCACTGGTGCCGCGCAGGGCCTAGGCCAGAAGATGGCCGAGCTTGCAGCCGGCCAAGGTGCCAATCTCGCGCTGGTCGACGTTGATCGCCCAAAACTCCAAAGCACCGTGACGATCTGCATGAAGGCAGGCGTCAAGATCAAGGATTACCAGGCCGACGTGACCGATGAGGCGGCCGTCGAATCGCTGTTCAATAGCATTCAAAGCGATTTCGGCAGGGTCGACGTCCTTATCAACAACGCCGGAATTACCAGCGATTCGCTTCTGGTGAACGCAATCGCCGGCAAGATCCAGCACAAAATGTCGCTGGCGCAATTTCAGCAGGTCATCGCCGTCGACCTGTGCGGCGTTTTCTTGTGCGCACGGGAGGCCGCCGTGCACATGATCGAAGGCGGCGGCGGCGTCATCGTCAACGTCTCCAGCATCTCGCGGGCCGGCAATGTCGGACAGACCAACTATGCCGCCGCCAAGGCTGGCGTCGCGGCGATGACCGTCACCTGGGCCAAGGAACTCGCCCGCCATAACATTCGGGTCGCGGGCATTGCGCCGGGCTTCTCCGCAACGCGCATGGTGACTACCATCCCTGCCAAGGTCAAAGATAGGATCGTCTCGACCGTTCCGTTGCGACGCTTCGCCAAACCCGAGGAAATCGCCGGTGCCGCGATCTTCATCCTGCAGAACGACTATTATGATGGACGTATTCTGGAGATCGATGGCGGGTTGCGGATCTGACCTGGCGCGGCTCAGTTCCTGCGCGATCGCCCTCTTGTTGGCGCGGCGCAAGGCCATGGTGAAGCCGTGATCGATGCTATCCTCGTCATCAATGCCGGTTCGTCGAGCCTGAAATTTTCGCTGTTTCCGGCCGAACATCGGCCGAGCCGGCAAGATCTGATTTGCGAGGGGGAGTTCGAAGGCATTGGGCATCGGCCGCGTTTCACGGTCAAGGACAAGGCGGCCGCGCAGCTCGCGGACGACTCTCTCGAAGAAGGCGCCAGCCATGAGGACGCCCTCGCGGCCTTGCTGCGCTGGGTCGATCAGCATTTCCCGCAGCACGAGCTGATTGCCGCGGGCCATCGCGTCGTCCACGGCGGAACGGCCTATCAGGAGCCGGTGCTGATCGACGCCGATGTCATCGCCGAACTGAACAGGCTCGTGCCGCTCGCGCCTTTGCACCAGCCGCATCACCTCGCCGCCATCGCGGCGATATCGAAGCTGCACCCGAGGCTTTCCCAAGTGGCCTGCTTCGATACCTCGTTTCATCAAACTCAGCCCCGGGTAGCGGCGACTTTTGCGCTCCCGCGCCGCCTCTTTGATGAGGGCGTGCGCCGGTATGGCTTCCACGGCCTGTCTTATGAATACATCGCGAGCGTATTGCCCGACGTGATCGGGGCGAACGCTGCGGACGGTCGCATCGTCGTCGCGCATCTCGGCAGCGGCGCCAGCATGTGCGCGATGAGGCAACGCAAGAGCCTTGCCACCACAATGGGATTGACCGCGCTCGACGGGCTTCCCATGGCGCGGCGCTGCGGCGGCCTCGATCCTGGAGTCGTGCTCTATCTGGTCGAGCAGAAGGGCATGACGGCCGCCGCCGTCAGCGATCTTCTCTACCAGTCGTCCGGCTTGCTCGGAGCCTCCGGCATCAGCGACGACATGAAGACGCTGCTGGCAAGCGCCAAGCCGGAAGCCCGCGAGGCCGTCGATCTGTTCGTTTATCGCATCTGTCGCGAGCTGGGGTCCCTCGTCGCCGCTTTGGGCGGCCTCGATGCTCTGGTGTTCACCGCAGGCATCGGCGAGCACGCCCCGGAAATTCGCCGGTGGGTCTGCCGACAATCGGCGTGGCTCGGCTTGGAGGTCGACGAAGCGGCCAATGCGGCCGGCGGCCCGCGGATTACAAAAGCCGACAGCAAAACGTCGGCCTGGATGATCCCGACCGACGAGGACTTGATGATCGCGCGGCACACGTGCCGTCTCGTCGGCGCGGCGGCAGGTTTCGTAAACCATACGTGAACGCGCAAAAGCTTCAGCGCCCGCCGGCGGCGTGATTGCGCGCGTGCATTTACGCAAAATTAGGCTTGCGACCGATTTCCCGAGAGTTCCGGCTGACAAACGATTTATCGCTGAAATTGCAAGCGATTTGCAATGATTCGTACCTATGGTCGACAACGACCACAATAACAAAAGGGATGGACAGTGCCGCCTTCGGCACAGGAGCGCATCGCCGACGAGACGAAGCAATCGCGCTGGAACCACGCGCGCGTCGGCCTCGTGGTACCGATCGGCGTGATCGTTGCCGTGGCGGTGGTTTGCGTCGTTGTCGCGGTATTGACTTCCGCGCAGCGCGCCGACGACGTTTCCCTTTATCATCAGCAGCAACTCGTCCAGCGGGCCATCGCCGATCATGGCGAGCAGATGTTGCGGCAGCTCGACAGCGTCGCCGGCACGCCGGCGGCGGCTGCCAATATTCGCGCTAATTACAACCCGCTCTGGGTAAGGCATCGCGTCTGCACTTGGCTGCAAAAATACTTTGGCGACGATGTCGTGGCCGTGGTCGACGGGAGCGATCAGATTGAGTTCTTCCATGCCGGCGGCGGCACCGATGCAGCTTCCGCGACAGTGCGCGCCGATCTCGCGCCGAGCCTTGATCTGTTGCGCGGCCGGCTTGCCGCCTTCCCGAGCGGCAGCGTTGACATGCTTGCCGGCGACAATCCGCTTCATCCCGGCAGGCAATCCACGCTCGTTCAGAGCTTTCTCGGCCGCCCGGCCATAATCGCGGCAGTGGCTGTTGGAGACGCTTCCGAGCTGAAAACCGGCAATTCGGGGGCGCCAATCGTCTTTGCCATCAAATTCATCGACGCCGCCATGTTGCGCGAGATTGGCAACGCGTTGCAGCTGACGAACCTGCGCCGGATCGGCATCGGCGCGCCGGCCGGCGGCGACTACGTCGCCGAACTCAGCGATCCGCACGGAAATCCGGTCGCGCGCTTCGGCTGGAAACCGAACGCACCGGGCTGGCAGGTCGTGATCAGCGCGCTGCCCTTCATCGCCGTGGCGCTCGCGGGCTTTGCGCTGCTGGTGGGCCTGATCATGGGATACATGCGGCGCACGGCGAAAGCGATCGCCGCCGGCGAAACGCGACTGCGCCATCTGGCGCTGCACGATCCCGTTTGCGGTCTGCCCAACCGCATCTTCTTTGGCGAGCGTCTCGAAGCGGTTATCCAGGAAGTCCGTGGCGGCAGCGCGACGGCCGCGGTGTTTTACATCGATCTCGATCATTTCAAGGACGTCAATGACACCCTCGGCCACCACATCGGCGACGCGCTCATCCTCAACGTCACGCAGCGCCTGAGCCGCATCCTGCGTGGCGACGATCTGGTCGCTCGCCTTGGCGGCGACGAGTTCGCCATCATCACCACCTGCGCGTCCGACTCTTATTCGCTGTTGGCTATCGCCGGCCGCATCATTTCGACCGTCTGTGCGCCATACGCGATCAACGGTCACAACATCATCATCGGCGCCTCGATCGGTATCGCAGTGATGGACCGCCGGGCGCGGGACGCCGCTGACATCCTGCGCTATGCCGACATGGCGCTCTATCGCGCCAAGAACGAAGGTCGCAATCGCGCCTGCATCTACGACGCGGCGATGGATGCCGATTTGTCCAATCGCAAGCTCCTTGAGGGCGATCTCCTCCAGGCCATCCGGGGCGATGGCCTGCGGGCCGCCTACCAGCCGATCGTCAACGCTTCCGGCGACTCCGTCATCGCCGTCGAGGCCTTGGCGCGCTGGACACATCCGACGATCGGCGAGATTCCGCCTTCGGAATTCATTCCCATCGCCGAGCATTCCGGTCTGATCGTCGAACTCGGCGAGTGGATGCTGCGCCGCGCCTGCCTCGACGGCCATGACTGGCCGGGTGTCACCGTGGCGGTCAACGTATCGCCGCTGCAATTCCGCCGCTCGGACTTCGTCGAGGTGGTCGAGCGAATCCTCAAGGAGACCGCGTTCGACGCAAGCCGGCTGGAACTCGAACTCACGGAAAGCACGCTCCTCGGCAACTTTGAAACCGCAGAACTCTCGATGCTGCGGCTGAAAGCGATCGGCGTGCGATTCGCGCTCGACGATTTCGGCACCGGCTATTCGAGCCTCAGCTACCTCCACACCTTCCCGCTCGACAAGATCAAGATCGACCGCTCGTTCACCATGGCGATCGGTTCCGACCACCGCGCGTCGATCGTCATCGCGAGCGTCGCCGGCAGGTGCAAGATGCTTGGCATGGATGTGCTGGTCGAATGGATCGAGAC
>JBOHIU010000182.1:0-13394 GCA_050725855.1 Xanthobacteraceae bacterium
CGAACTCAAGGAGCGCATCATGGCAGGCATCAACGACGTCAATCGCCATCCCGTCATCCATACCTGGTCTTATAAGCTCGCCGAAGCCGCCTGATATGATTCGAACCAAGGAAACGCTCGACTAGTCCGCCGCACGCGCGCAGTTCGGCCACGTGCAACCACCGGGACCTGCTGAACTTCCGGACGCCGACGCCGTTGAATGGGGTGTATTGGCAAGTTGGGAGGATTTCATGCGCAGCCGCGTTATTCATCTCGTCAATCCGAAGACGGATTCGTTGACCACCCGGCCGCTCTACATGAACCGGGCGCTATATTCCCCGCTTGCCGGCCTGCTCGCGGTCGCCGCGGTCATTCCGCGTGACCGCTACGAAGTGGTGCTCACCGACGAAAACATCGAAGAGGTCGATTTCGACCTGAAGGCGGACCTCGTCGGCATCTCGGCCATGACGAGCTACGTCAACCGCGGCTATGAGATCGCCGATCGCTTCCGCGCCAAAGGCATTCCGGTCGTCATGGGCGGCGTGCATCCGAGCTTCATGCCGCGGGAAGCATTAAGGCATTGCGACGCCGTCGTCATCGGCGAAGTCGAACTGGTCATCGACAAGCTGCTGGACGATCTCGAACAGGATTCGATGCGAGGGACCTACAAGTCCGACACCCTGCATCCGATGGTTGGCATGACGATGCCGCGCTACGACCTCTTGAAGAAGCACCGCTATGTCAATCGAACGTTCGTGCAGACCTCGCGCGGCTGCCACCAGGGTTGCACGTTCTGCTCCGAACCGCTGATGAACGGACTCAAATTCCGCTATCGCCCGGTCGACGAGGTCATTCGCGAGGTGGAGAATTGCGGGTCGCGGATCATCTCGATCAACGATGCCGATTTCTTCGGCACGCCGGACCGGCCCAAGGAAGTGATGCGTGCGCTCAAAGGTCGCGGCATTCAATGGCAGGCCGGCGTGACCTCAAAGCTCGCCCAGGACGATCGCATGCTCGAACTCGCGGCCGAGAGCGGATGCACCATGCTCAGCATCGGCTTCGAATCGATTTCGCGCAATACGCTCAAGAGCGTGCACAAGCACGTCAACAGGCCGGAAAACTTCGCCGCCCTGGTGGAGAAGGTTCATTCCTACGGCATCATCGTGTTCGGCTTGTTCATGTTCGGCTTCGACGGCGACGACGTTTCTGTCTTTGATGAAACCGTGCGCTTCAACATCGACAGTTCTTACGATGCTTGCGCGTATTCGGTGCTGACTCCGTATCCCGGCACCCTGACCTGGTATGAATTGAAAAAGGCAAACCGGATCGTTTCCTTTGACTGGGAGAAGTATGACCAGGGCCACGTCGTCTATCGACCGGCGCAAATGACCGGCGACCAGCTTCGCATCGGGCAGGGGCGAGCGTATGACAGCTTCTACACGGTGCCCTCGATCGCCAAACGGTTTCCGATCCGCGGCAAGCGTCATCGCGCCCAGTGGCTGATCTATAATATCTTTATGCGCCGGGGCAGCAAAACGGAGAACATCGACGCGATTGCCGCGCCGACGCCGGCGCCGGATATGGCGCCGATGCCGCCCATCCTGCCGGTCAAACGCGAATGGCGGGCGGCGGTCCTGGAAGCGGCGGAAGGACCGGGCCCGCATTTGGCCTGATGCAGAGCGTGGCCCGGATCAATAGGCTGTCTTGTTGATCTCGCCCGAGCCGGTCACGTACCACCGCTCGCTCGCAAACGGCTTGCCGGCGAGACGGTCGGCAAGCCAGTCGGCAACGAGGATCGGCGGGAATGGGCCGAGATTGGCCGCGGGCACATTGCCGACCGAGTGGCGCGATTCCTGATAGACGACCATCTGCTTCGGGCCTTTCAGCGCCGCCAGCAAATGCTCCGAATGCTCGACCGGACTGAGTTCGTCCGCTTCCCCAGCCACGCATAGGAAGGGGGCATGGATTTTATCGGCATGGGCTTCCCAGGTGATCTTCTGACGAAACGCATCGAATTCGTCCTCATCGGTGATGCCCGACATATACATGAACCGCTTCTTGAATGTCGGTGAGGCCTCCTGAAAGATGGTGTGGCAACCGGGTTCGTGGCACACCGACATCACCGCGCAGGCCTTGATGCGCGGCTCGTGCGCGGTGAGCACCGTGCCGAACAGCGTGCCGAAACTCGTGCCCGATACGCCGATCCGCGCCGCGTCCAGTTCGCTTCGCGCCGAGATCCAATCGACCAAGGCAGCGCCGACCGCCATCCAGTTCTCCATGCTGAAATAAACGCCAATCATCGGCGCTTCGTATTGACCCGGTCCGTCGATCGCCAGCACCGCCAAGCCGCGATTGAGGAATCTGTCGCCGTAAAGCGCGACCGAAATTTCCTTGTACGAATCCATGCCCGGAACCGCGATCACCACCGGCAATCGTCCGCCTGTATAGTTCGGGGGCAGGTGCAGCCAGGCCGGGATCGCCTTGCCCTTGAACGGCACCCACACCGCCTCGACATGATGATCGGACAGCGACGCATATTTGGCGTAACACTCGCGCTTCTTGTTGTTGTAGGCGATGTTGGTTTCGTCGTTCTCGTCATAAGGCCATTGCGCCGCGCCCCAATGCACCGCCGCCATAAAGAAATTGTCTCGCGCGGTGACGTTGTGATCCGCCTGCATGGCGGCATTGGCCTTGGCCTCGCGACGGCGGGCCACCGCGGCGAAAGCCGGGCCGATGTCGGCCATTTTCTTTACCCGCTCGCGAATGCCGGCGAAATCGGCGTTGGCCTCGATGCCGCACGGCGCGTGCATGTAAAGCGAGCGCGGCTGATCCCAGTCGATGCCGTTGGCGCGGATGATATTGTCGATCAGCCAGCGCTGTTCGTCGAAGCGGCGCACATGCGGCGCGCCGCGTTGGTCGCGAATAGGTGGAAATCCTTGTGCAGGGCGATTCATGGCTCCCTCCGATCTTCGCCGGCGGCCGTTCAAACCAGTCTCGCCGCAGCGGGCGGGATTATCGGCAAGACAGGCCGGGATTTGTCAATGACCGACGCGCCGTGCTCCCGGTGACGTGCGGGGCTACGCAGTGCAAAACGAGCCGCGCGTGCCTTGGGCTGCAAATCGCGATGGCTGTCATGCCGCGCGAACGCCCGAACCGCTACACTGCCGACCATTGACAAGACTGGACCGCCCGCCATGCTGCCGGCCTGACCGCTTGGCCTTGCGAACGGTTTGACGCGGCGAACGGTCCGGAGGAGTTGATGCAGCAAAGTAACGTCAAGGCCGCCATCGCCTACGATGATCTGCGCGAATGGCTCGCGGCCGCCGAGGCGCTCGGCGAAGTTCGCAACCTCGAGGGCGCCAGTTGGCAGGAGGATATCGGGCTCGCCGCCGAGGCGATCCTGCGCGAGGAGAACGGACCGTGCGTGGTGTTCGACGACGTGCCGGGCTGCCCCAAGGGCTTTCGCGTGCTGCTCAACATGTTCGCCGGCACCCGGCGCAACATGACGCTCGGCTTCCCCGATCACCTCAATAAGTGGGAATTGAGCGACGCCTATCGCGAAGCCTATCTGGTCGAGCCGAAAATCATCCCGCACGAGATCGTCGACGACGGGCCGGTGCTGGAAAACGTGCTAACCGGCGACGCCATCGACGTGACCAAATTTCCGGCGCCGATCTGGCACGAAAAGGACGGCGGCCGTTACATCGGCACCGGCACCTACAGCATCACCCGCGATCCGGAAGAGAATTGGCTCAATGCCGGCGCTTACCGCGCCATGGTGCACGACAAGACATCGGTCGGCTTCGTCACTGCGCGCGGCCATCACGGCTTCATCCATCGCGAGAAATACTGGGCGCGCGGCGAGGCCATGCCGGTCGTGATGGTGCTTGGCGGCGATCCGCTGGCCTTTTTCTATGGCGGCGTCGAAGCGCCCTACGGCACGTTCGAGCTTGATATCGTCGGCGGCATGCGCGGCCGGCCGACCAAGATGGTGCGCGGCAAGGTCACCGGCCTACCCTTCCCCGCCAACGCCGAGATCGTGCTGGAAGGCTATGTTACGCCGGACAAGCGCCAGGACGAGGGCCCGTTCGGCGAGTGGACCGGACATTATGCCGGCGGCGTGCGTCCGATCCCGGTGCTCGACATCAAGACGATCTACCACCGCAATGACCCGATCCTGCTCGGGGTGCCGCCGATGGGCGGCGGTCCCGACGAGATGGCGCGCTATCGCGCGGTGATGCGCTCGGCCATGATCAAACAGAACATGACCAACGCCGGCGTGCCCGGCATCAAGCAGGTCTGGTGCCACGAGGTCGGCGCCGCGCGCATCTTCCACGCCATCTCGATCACGCAGCGCTATCCCGGTCACGCCGTGCAGGCCGCCCATATCGGCGCCCAGTGCGGCGCCTCGGCTTACGCGTCCAAATACGTTGTGGTGGTCGACGACGACATTGATGTCACCAGCCTCGACCAGACGCTGTGGGCGATGCTCACGCGTACCGATCCGAAGGAATCGATCCAGTTCATCACCGGCTCGTGGGATTCGAGCGCCGACCCGGCGTTGCCGCCGGATCGCCGCGCCGCCGGCAACTTCACCCACTCGGTGGCCTTGATCAACGCCTGCAAGCCATGGCATTGGCGCGACAAGTTTCCGCCCAGCAATACCCCAAGCCCGGAAGTCACGCGCAAGGCGAAGGAAAAATTCGGCTGGCTGTTGAATGGGAAGAAGTAGTGGGTGTTCTCTTTTGTGCGCGTGCTTGCTAATGATGACGTCATGGTCGGACTTGTTCCGGCCATCCACGTCTTAATCACTTCCAGTCAGCAAAGACGTAGATGCCCGCGACAGGCGCGGGCATGACGAGGTGAAAATGAAACTCGCCGTCCCCGATAAAATCTCGCCATCCTATTTCATCGCCGAAGCCGCGGTCGAGCTCGGCTTTTTCAAGGCTGAAGGGCTCGATGTCTCGCTCGAGCTCGTCTACCCGGTCGACAAGGCCTATGCGGCGATGCGCGATGGCGCGATCGATTTCGTCGGTGGCGCGGCCCACGCGCTGCCGTCGGCGTTTCCCGGCTTCAAGGGCGCCAAGCTGATCGCCGCGCAAAGCCAGGGCATGTACTGGTTCCTGGTGATGCGCTCCGATCTGGGCGCCAAGCGCGGCGACCTCGGCATAGTCAAGGACCGCACCATCGGCGCCGCGCCGTGGGTCAACACGGGTCTGCGCGGACTGCTGGGCGCGGCCGGCATCGATCTCGATCGCGACAAGGTCACGATCGCGCCGGTGCCGGGGCTCGTCGGGGACGTCCCGAATTTCGGCGTGATGGCGGCGCGCGCCGTGCAGAACGGCAAGCTCGACGGCTTTTGGGCCAACGGCATGGGCGCGGAAGTCGCGGTGCGTGACGGCTTCGGTACGCTGGTTGCCGACGTGCGCCGTGGTGACGGACCGAAGACATGCTTCAATTACACCGCGCCGACGATCGCCACGACCGACGCGCTGATCGCACGGTCGCCGCAGACCGTTGCCGCCGCGGTACGCGCCATCGTCAAGACGCAGGCGGCGCTGAAAGCCGATGTGACGCGCGCCGGCGAGGTCGGCCGCAAATTGTTTCCGCCCGAGGAAGCCGGATTGATCGTCGAACTGATCCGGCGCGACCTGCCCTATTACGACGCTACGCTATCGCGCGAATTCATCGCCGGCATGACCGCGTTCCTGCGTCACCAAGGCTTGCTCGACACCGACGTGCCCTATGAGAGCATCGTCGCCGCGCAATTCGCACCGCTGTGGAAGGCGTAAGGCCGCGTACTCTCAGGTTGGTCATGTCCGCTATGGCCGTTGGCGACTGAATAGCGGACATTTCAAAACCGGCGCAAGGTGACGTTTCCCGACTTACGATTTCGGCTGCTCGTGACCGATCGCCGCGTCATACCAGTACACGAACGCGAACAGGAACAACAATCCGGCAGCGATCAGTATCGCGGTCACTGCCGCCGCATAAATGCCAGCCAATAGCTCGCCACGAACAACAATCGCATTTGCCGCCAAAGCCAGCGCGACGATATCCATCGCCACCGAGAAAGCCACGACCTGTAATGGCAAACGCGTCGGGTTTACAGCGCGCCGGCGGCGCGGAAATGTCAGCGCCCAGCTCCCGAGAATGACAGCCGCAACGCCGCTTGAAATACGCAAAGCGATCGGCGCCGGCGCTCCAAACAACATCAATAGCGGCGGCAGGATCGAGCCGAACGTCGTCATGAATCCCAATTCGACCCAAGTGCGCGTCACAAAGCTGTCCCACTTGGTCAGTCGACCCCCGAGCATTTGCCGGAGGATCATTGTCAGGACCGACAGGCCCGCGAAGGTCATGCCGACGGTCGCGATGGTGTAGAGATAACTGGATGCCTCCACGTCAGCCCCCTGACACTACAACTAAAAGCTCTTTGCAACCGCGTCCGCCAGATGGTCCAATATATGTCCCCAACCCCTCGTATGACCGTCATGAATTGCCTGCGTCGGGAGACGCTCGTGAGTGAGCACGAGGTCGGTTTCATCGCCGCGCGGATTGAGTTCGACGGTGACCAACGTATTCGCATTGTTCGTCAGCGGGCCAATCCACGTGAACACAAGCTTGCGCGGCCGGTCGATTTGCACATAGGTGCCGGATACTTCGCGGCTTGACTCCCCTGATGACATGACAAGGCTGAAGGCTCCGCCGGGGCGGAGGTCGCAGCTCGCCTTGCAATCGACCGCGCCCGGAAAGGGGCTCATCCATCGAGCCATCAAGTCGGGTTTGGTCCACAGGTCGAAGATCTGCTCCGCCCCGGCTTTCACGCGCCGGCGTATCTGCACGACCCGGCGGCCCGTCGTGTCACCGCGATCCATGCTTGCGATCCCTTGATCCAGACTTGTGGTCCTTCTTGAGTTCGCGCAGCAGGCGCTCCATGGCGTCCAGCCGCTCCACCCAATAGCCGCGCATCCGCTCGATCCAGCCGTCGACCTCGTCCAGCGAACGGGTATTGATGGAGAGAAAGTGGTCGCGCCCTTTCCTATGTCGCTCGACCACGCCGCTTAATTCCAGCACGCGGATGTGTTTCGACACCGCGTTCAAAGACATGGCGAAGGGTTCGGCGACCTCGGTCACCCGCGCTTCGCTGCGCGAGAGCCGCTCGATAATCGCCCGCCGCGTCGGATCGGCCAACGCGGCGAATACCGCGTCGAGGCGCGTGGTGCGCGAAGCGGCTCCCTTCCGGGCTTCGATCTCAATCATGGCGATCCGCCCATCTCGATCATGCCGCTCAATTCTCGATTCAAAATATTCAACTCAAAGGTTGACAGTTTGTCAAGTCGGCGCTTTATTCAACCCCAAGGTTGATTTATTGATATTGAAGGGGGCTTTGCTCGAACGGGCGGCAAAGGCGTCTGTCCGGTAACGCCCGCGACTGTTTCGCCGTCACCCGATCCTTTCAACAAGCCGCGGGATTTCACGGGTGCCGGAGCTGCAAGATTCAGATGATGCCTGTCCGCGAACTTGAACGCAGCAGGAGTGGTCAAACAAAGTCAGTTTTGCGACCATCGACGTCCTGCGCAACCCACGAGTTGACCAGCAACAGAGGAATCCGATCCATGACGCTCATTCTATCACCGACCTCCGTTATCCGTGTTTCTCCCGCCGATTTCGATCCCACTCGCTTTGCCGAGGTGGAGCGCATGACCCGCGATACCGGGACTTATCTGATCCCGGCGATCACCCGTCTTTCCGGCCTTGCCGGGTATTTCGCGGGCGCTTCGCCGACAGGTTCGATGGTTCATGTAAGCGTATGGGACAGCGACGCCCATGCTCAGCAGATGGGCAGCCTCAAGGAAATGGTCGTGGACGCTCGCCGGGACGCGGAAGCTGTTGGCTGCCGATTCTCGACGCCGATCCTGAATTATCCAGTCGCCTGGCATATTTGAACGGTCGTGTGACGAACTTGCTGGGTTTACCCCTCGTGTTCATGCTGCTGCTGCGGCCCGTTCGGCCGCTGCACTCCGCCAGGCAAACACCGCGGGCTTTGTATCGGAAACTCGCTCAAGACATGTCTTAGCTGCCCGTGCCGATCGCAAACCGAATGCCGGCAGGATCGCGTCTCGATCAAAACGCCCCGGCGGTGAAATTAAGCCGCTGCGTCACGTCGCCGGGCTGCGTCATGAACGGATAGGCATAATCGACCTGCATCGGACCAAACGGAGAATTCCAGACCAGTCCCATACCCACCGAGGCGCGAGGCGCGGATGAATTGGTGATCTGCTGCGACGGCGACAGCGAGGCCAGGCTCGATGCGCTTGCGCCGGTGGCCCAGAGGCTGCCGACATCGGAGAACAGAGCCATCTTCAGGTTGGCGTCGGATGGCACGCCAGGCACCGGCGCCTCCAGCTCGGCCGATGTGGTCCAATAAATATTTCCGCCGACATTATCTTGAGCAGTGCCGGGCGTAATGTCGCGCGGCCCGAAGCCGTTTGGCGCAAAGCCGCGAATGAGCTGCGGCCCGCCAAAGAAATTGTCGAGCAGCGGCAACGACGCGCCGCCATACGGCGTCACGTAACCGCCCTGAGCCCGCACCATGCCGACCACGTCGCCGACGATCGGGTGATAGTAGCGTACATCCTCCGTGCTCTTGGCGAATCTGGCGGCGCCGCCGAGGCCGGCGAACTCGTTGCTGGTTTGTACGCGCACGCCGCTGGTCGGATTTTTCGGATCGTCGAGCGTCGAATAGGTGACGGTCGGGCCGATCGAGGACACCCAGGTCGGCCCGGCGGCGGCCGCCTGTTGGATCGGCAGCGAGGAGATTCCCTCGGACGGATCGAGCGAGATCGCCTGGTTGTAGATCGAATAACTCCAGGTCACGCCGAGCTGATCGGTCAACGGCGTGCCGAGCGAAAATTTGGCGCCGTACACTGTGCTGTTGAACGACTGGTTGACGTTGCCGACAGTTTCGTTGGCGAATAATTCCGTCCCGGCTGACATCCGCTGGCCGAGAAAATAAGGATCGGTGAGCCCGACATCGAAGCCCTCGGCATATTGGCCGTAGGTGACCGAGGCGTTGCCGCGGTAGCCGGTGCCGAGCAAATTCGTGTCGCCGACCTTGACCTCGGCCATCCAGCCGGTGACGGTGGAATAGCCGCCGGAAATGGAAAAGTTGCCGGTATCCTGTTCCTGCACGTCGACGTTAAGAATGACGCGGTCGGGGGCCGAGCCGGGCGCCGCGGTGATCTTCACGCTCTTGAAATAGCCGAGCGCCTTCAGCCGGCGCTCGGCGCGGTCGATCAGCGCCTTATTGTAGGCATCGCCTTCGCCAAAATCGAATTCGCGGCGGATGACGTTGTCACGGGTCTTGGTGTTGCCGTGAATTTGGATGCGCTCGACGTAAAGTCGCTTGCCCTGGTCGATCGTGTACACGAGGTTGATAGTCCCCGCTCCGCCCGCGCCGGCGGCCGGCGGCAGGCGTTCGGTGCGCACAACGACATCGGCGAACGGCTCGCCGTTTCTGGCCAGATCCATGGTGAGATCGTCGATCGTCTTCTTCACCGCATCGGCGTCGTAGGCATCGCCGGCATGGCTGCGCAGGTCGGGGCGGTAGGCCGCCGGATCAATGGTTTTCAGCTGCGATTGCAGCGCAACCTTGCCGAGGCGATACAGCGGCCCTTCGTCGATCGCATAGGTGAGCACGACTCCAGTCAGACCGGCGGCATAGCTCGCCGAAGAATGAATGCGCACGTCCGCGTAGCCATGGGCGAGATAGAACTGGCGCAACAGATCGCAATCGTTGTCGATCTTGTCGGCGTTGTAGATGTCGTTGTCGAGCAGAAAGCTGAGGAAATTGGTTTTCCCGGTCTTGACCACGCCGCTGAGCTTATAGGCCGGAAACGCCTTGTTGCCGGTGAACAGGATTTTTCGCACCGCAAGCTTGTCGCCCTCTTTGATCTGGAACACGAGATTGACGCGCTTCCCGTTGTCGTTTTTGCCGTTGCCGCCATGGGCGGTCATCGGTGTTTGAGCACCGCGGCGACCATGTGCCGCCAGCGCTTTCGCTCCGGCCCCGCCAGGCTTGATTTCGATCGTCTCAGGGGTGATCTGCGCCTGAAAATAGCCGTGCTGGCGATAAAGCTCGGCCAGTTGCTCGACATCGGACTGGATGAAGAAGCGCGACAGCGGTCCGCCCTCCTTCGATCGCAGCGCCTTCTTCAGTTCGGCATCCTTGACCTTCTTGTTGCCCTCGAAGGCGATCCGCTGGATGGTCGGGTTTTCCACCACCGTCACGAGTACATGGTCGGCTTGGTGGCTGATCTTCACGTCGGCAAACAGGCCGGTCGCATAGAGGCTCTTGAGTGCCGCATCGAACGCGGCCGGGTCCAGGCCCTTGCCGGGATCGGCGTGAAAATACGAGCGGATCATCGCCGCGTCGATGTGGCGATTACCGGCGACCACAATCGCGGCATCGGCGGCGCGGTCGGCGCGCGCCGGCGCGGCGGCAAACGCCGCGATGCCGCAGAGAATCGCGAACAGCACGGCACAATTCAGCCGCCGGCGCATGATTGCAAACCCCACCCTTCTCGTTCAAACGGCCGTATGAATTCAGCCGGTCGGCGGGGCGGAAGCGTGACCCTTTGTGTCGAATTGTGAGGTATTGTTGCGGCGGCGGCCACAAAGGTTATTGCCACGCCGGCGGGTGTGAACGCCGCCGGCGGCCCGTGGACGGTCGTCAGGCTCCACTTTCCAGGCAGCGCCGCGCGCGCCGTTCCTGTGCCGCCGTCATTCCGGCAGACAAAGCCAGCGCCCTGGCTTGCGCCAGGCCGACTTGTGCCACATAGGCACGCACCATGCCGCAGGTGATCTGCGCGTGGGCGCCGGCAGGATCTGTCAGCCTTCTCGCAGAGGTACGATGCTCAGGTCTGTGCCAATACGCATCGGTGCGGTGCTCCGGCCGGTGCCGACCCACATAGGCGCGGTGATCAGACCTGTGCCGATACGCATAGACGTGATGCTCCGGCCTGTGCCGATAGATGTGATGATGACGCGCGCTCGCCATCGACGGCCCCGACACGACGGCAAACGCAAGGGCCAGCAGTGCAGTTTTCTTCATTGCTTGTTGCTCCCCAATTCCCGACACGTCGCCCCGGATTCATCATGGCAGTGAGTCGCGGGCGCGCCTCTTGAAAAAGAAAATGTTGTCCCCAGCAATGCGCGCGCCGCACGCGATTGTGGCGACGGAGCTCGTGGGGCCACACGGGCCGCCCCTACAGTCCGCGGGTCGTATCGTCGAACAATTCCTCGACCGAATAGCGGCGCGGAATGATCTTCATCTCCAGCGCGTAGCTCGACATCAGGTCGAGCGCCGGCTTCACCGCGTCGAAGCCGAACGGCAGCGTGTCGATCGCGCCCGGCTTGGGCAGGCCGGCGGCCTTCTTGCTGTCGTGCAGCATGCGGAAGACTTCGCGCACCGCGCCGGGATCGGATTTCGACACTGAGGTCTTGACCACCACCATGTGGTTGATCGGCACTGTGCCGTATTTCTTGTACCAATCTTTCGCTGCATCATCGGGGTCGGCGATCACGCTCTTGAGCCGCGGATCGGTCGGCAGCACGGTGCCGAAGATCGCGGCGTCGAGTTCGCCGTCTAGCAGCATCTTGGTCATGTCCTTGCTGGCCGCAGCGCGTTCGACGCCCGGCGGGTCCTTGAATTCGGGAATGTGGGCGTCCTCGAACGTCACCCATCGGACCTTGCTGTTGTCGAGGCCGTAGTCCTTCCACAGAATGCCGCGCATCCAGCAGCCGGTGGTCTGCGCGAACGACCGCACGCCGACGCGGCGGCCTTCCAGCGTGGTCGGCGTCACCGTGCCACGCTCGGAATTGTACAGCATGGTGCCGTGCTGAAAGCGACCCACCATGGTGGCCGGCATCAGCACGATCGGCTTGCCGAAGGCCTTGCCCTGCAGATAGGTCACCAGCGCCATTTCGCTGATGTCGAAGCGCTGCTCGCGCACCATCATGGTGAAGGCCTTGTAGACCGGATTGACCTCGGTCAGCCTTAAGTCGACGCGGTCGGACTTGATCTGCCCGCTCTTGAGCGCCTGGGTCTGCGGATAGTTTCCGAAGCAGGCGCTGATGGTTTCGATTTTTCCGGCCGTCATGGTCATGGGCTACCTCCGAGGACGGCGCGATCTTATGATCTGCTCAAGGGCGAAACCAGTCTCCCCCTGCTTTCCGTTTGCGGGCAGGCTGTGCATGTACCGCAGCAAGCATTCTCCCTTTCCCCTGTCCCGCTTGCGGGAGAGGGGATGCAGTCAATCTCTGCGTTACAATGCAATGGGCCGCCGCACGCAGGCAGCGGTAAGATGGATGCCACCATGACCACAACCGACCCTCGCGTTCCCGCGGCGCGGCTCTCCGACTTCATAAGCCGCGCCTTCGTTGCCGCCGGCCTGTCGGCGGCGGATGCCGAAATCGTCGCCGGGCTGATGACGGAAGCCGATCTGCGCGGCAGCGACACCCACGGCGTCATTCGCCTGCCGATCTATCTGCGCCGCATCCGCGACGGCGGCGTCAACGCCAGGCCGAACATCCGCGTGGTCGGCGACCGGCCGTCGGCGGCTCTGATCGACGGCGACAACGGCATGGGTCATCTGGTGATGCGCCGCGCCACGGACCTTGCCATCGACAAGGCACGCGCGACCGGTATCGGCTGGGTCGGCGCGCGCATGAGCAATCACGCCGGGCCGGCGGCGCTCTACGCCACCCTGCCGCTGCATCATGACATGATCGGGCTTTATTTCGCGGTCGGCAGCAACAACCATCTGCCGCCGTGGGGCAGCGCCGAAAACCTGCTCGGCACCAATCCGCTCTGCGTCGGCGTGCCGGCGCAGGACGAGCCGCCGATCGTGCTCGACATGGCGCCGACCGTCGCCGCCTTCGGCAAGGTGCGCCTTGCGGCCCAGCGCGGCGAACAGATGCCGGTCGGCTGGATGATCGATCGCGACGGTAAGCCGCTGACCGACCCCAAGCGCGCCGGCGAGGGTTATCTGTTGCCGATCGGCGATTACAAGGGCTCGGGCTTGAGCCTGATCATCGGCATCCTGGCCGGCGCGCTCAATCGCGCGGCGCTCGGCCGCGACGTGGTCGATTTCGTCAAGGAGACCGGCAAGGCCACCAACACCGGACATGCGATCGCGGCGATTGCGATCGATACCTTCATGCCGGCGGCGGAATTCAAGCACGCCATCGACGGCGTGATCCGCGATATCCGTAACTCGCAGCGCCTGCCCGGCGTCGAGCGCATCTATTTGCCCGGCGAACAGAGCCACGCCAAGTTGCTCGACCGCCGCGCCAACGGCATCCCGATGCCGAAGTCTTTGCGCGACAGCCTCGACGCCGTGGCGCGGGAG
>JBOHIU010000183.1:0-13082 GCA_050725855.1 Xanthobacteraceae bacterium
AGCTGGGGCGATGCTGTGCCCCGCGGTTCTGTCCAACACGTTTTTAGCCCACCGGCGCGGATCAGATCCCTGCGTTCAAACGCACTGCAGTGGCAGCGCCGCCGGGCTAAAAACGCTCTGCATTATGGGAACCGCGATATGGGAAGCAATAAGCGATTGGCAGAGCGGTATTACGGCCACAGGGCATCGAAGATCATGATGCCGGCGCCCAAAATCACGACGCCATCGAGAATGGCGGTATGGACGCTCACCGGCATGCGGTCGACGACCATTCGCGCAACAAAAGTCGAGCAAAATCCGATCGTACCGATCAGCACGCCGATGACCAGCACCAGTGCCGTGATCGCGCCGACATAGCCGAACACCGAAAGCTTGATGACGCCGATGGCGACCGAAACCAGCGCGTCAGTGCCGATGACGGCAGCGCCTTCGAGTCCCGCCGCCATCAATAGCGAGAGCAGAATCACGCCCGACCCGGTCGTGCCGCCGACGACAATTCCCCAGACCGCGGCGCCCGCCGCATAGCCCTTTTCGCCGAGCCGATGGCCCTGACGCTTGAGGACGCGGCGCAGCGGCACGGTTGCGGCCAGCGTCGAACCGATGACCAGAGCGGCGCCGCGGCCGGAGAGCAGCGTATAGAGCCATGCGCCGAGCACGCAGGTCGGCAGCGCGCAGACGAGCGCAATCAGGGCGCGACGTCCGTCGAGCCGGCGGCGAAAGGCGACGATACGCGCCGTATTGGTGAACATCGCCGAAACCGCGATGATCGGAACGACCGGCTTGGCGCCGACGAGCGGCACCAAGACGAGGGGCATCAGCGCGCCGGTCCCATAACCGGCAATGCCGCCGACGATCCCGGAAACGACCGCCAATCCCACGATCAGCGCGAGCTGCAGCAGCGACACATCTGGGATGAGGGACATATTGCGGAGGATTCGGGCGGGTTGGACCGTTGACTTGCGGCCGTTCAGTTACGAGAACAGCACATACAGATGTTGCGCGCCGAAGTCGCGTCGAAGCGGGTGTTAGGGAGATTGGGCGATGGACCTGGGAATTGCCGGCCGCAAGGCCATCGTGTGTGCGTCGAGCCGGGGGCTTGGCCGCGCCTGCGCCAAGCGGCTTGCCGAGGCCGGCTGCGAGGTCGTCATCAACGGCCGCGACAAGGATCGCCTCGCCGCGACGGCGGCCGAATTACACAACGAGACCGGCGCCAAGATCACGGCCGTGGCCGCCGACGTCGCCACGCCGGACGGCCAGAACGCCCTGTTCGCCGCCTGCCCGGAGCCGGATATTCTGGTCAACAACAATGCCGGCCCGCCGTTTCGCGATTTCCGCGAACTCGATCGGGCCAAGATGATCGATGGCGTTATCGCCAACATGATCGTCGCCGTGGAACTCGTTCAGAAGGCGATTGATCCGATGGTCGCCAGGAAATTCGGCCGCATCGTCAACATCACCTCGGGATCGGTAAAGATGCCGCTGTTCGGACTGGACCTCTCGTCGGGAGCACGCGCAGGGCTGACCGCCTTCCTTGCCGGGGTCGCCCGCTCGGTCGCCGCCGCCAACGTCACCATCAATTTCATGCTGCCTGGCATCTTCGATACCGACCGCTTCCGCTCCAACGTCACATCGACGGCGAAAAAGCGCGGCACCAGCTACGACGAGGCATTGGCCGCCAACATCGACTCGGTCCCGGCGCGCCGTCTCGGCACGGCCGATGAATTCGGTGCCACGTGCGCATTCCTGTGCTCGGCGCAGGCCGGCTACATCACCGGACAGAGCATTCTCATCGATGGCGGCAGATTCCCCGGCGCTCTCTGAAGACAATTAGTAGGGTGGGTTAGCGCCGTAGGCGCGTAACCCACCAGCGACTCTCTCTCGGTGGGTTTCGCTTCCGCTTACCCACCCTACGAAAAGGAGATTTCCCATGAAGCTCGTCCGTTACGGCGCACCCGGCCGCGAAAAGCCCGGCATGCTCGATTCGCAAGGCCGCATTCGCGATCTGTCGAAAATCGTCCCCGACATCGCCGGCGACGTGCTGTCGCTGAAGGGACTGGCCAAACTGCGCAAGCTCAATCCGGAAAAGCTGCCGCTGGTGAAGGGCAAGCCGCGCATCGGCCCCTGCGTCGCCAAGGTCGGCAATTTCATCGCCATCGGCCTCAATTATTCCGATCACGCCGCCGAAGCCGGCATGGCTATTCCCAAGGAGCCGGTGATCTTCAACAAGGCGCCGACCTGCATCTGCGGGCCCAATGACGACACCATGATGCCGAAGGGCTCCACCAAGCTCGACTGGGAAGTGGAGCTTGGCATCGTCATCGGCGCCCGCGCGCGTTATCTGTCGAAGGACAAGGCGCTCGACGTGGTTGCCGGCTATTGTCTCGCCAATGACGTATCCGAACGCGTCTTTCAGATCGAGCGCGCCGGGCAGTGGACCAAGGGCAAAGGCTGCGAGACCTTCGGCCCGCTCGGGCCGTGGCTCGTCACCAAGGACGAGATCAAGAACCCGCAGAACCTCGACATGTGGCTCGACGTCAACGGCGAGAAGCGCCAGCGCGGCAACACCTCGACCATGATTTTCGACTGCCGTCACATCGTCTGGGCCTGTTCGCAATATTTCGTCATGGAGCCAGGTGATGTCATCATCACCGGCACGCCGCCCGGCGTGGGCCTCGGCATGAAACCCGAGCCGAAATTCCTCAAGACCGGCGACGTCGTGACACTCGGTATCGACGGCTTGGGCGAGCAGCGCCAGAAGGTGGTGAAGGCCAAGAAGTGAGGCGAGTCTCGTCCCGGTTGCCGCGGAAGGCAAATTTACTTGCCGACACTGCTGACGATCTCCGGTCTTGCCGATTCGATTGCTGCAATAAGATCGGGCACTAATGGCAGCAGGTCGGTGAGCCGGTTTGTCCTCGCGCCAAGAACGATGAACGGCGATTTGCCGCCCTTTCGAGTTTTGCTGAAACGACAAGTTTCGATCGACGGTGACGAACACTTACAGCGTGATCCCGAAAAGTGGAGCCCGGTTTTCGGGAAAGATCACGCTCCAACGAAAGATCCAGACCGTGATCCGATTCAATTGAATTGGATCATGGTCTGGAGCCGCTCACTTGCCGGCGCGAGCAGTTCGCCATTCTTCATGCCGGTCCACTCCATCTGACCGACAGTCTTGACCTCTTGACCGACAAATGGCGCGTGAAATCCGCCAATCGATACATTCGTCAAGGAGGACTCTCAGGAGACAGAGCGTCATACAACTTTTGCTTGTGATAATTGCGCAGCTAGAGCGCCGATAAATTCAAGCACGCGGCTACGGCCGCGTAAAATCGCCATCGGCCTTTCCCCGGATCGGATCGCGACGGAATCTGACAGGCCTGTGACATCAAGTCCTTGTGGAAACTCACGCCCCGCCCGCCTCGGCAGTCCGGGCCGGCATGTCAAGAACTTGCACCGTCAGGCATTTTCGGACAGAGGTGGGCAATATTAACAAGCCCCGGAGTGGGAGTCGTCCATGGGAACAGCAAATTTTGGCATTGCCGGTATGGATTGGCAGCAGCGTGTCAATTGGGACCGCTTGCGCGAATACCGCATCGAGCGCGCGCGGGCGATGATGAAGAAGCACAAACTCGGCGCGCTTTTGTGCATGTACGACGAGAACGTGCGCTACATCACCGCCACGCTGACGCCGGGATGGTGCCGGCTTAAACCGGGGCTGCGCTACGCCATGTTGTGCGGCGACGGCCGCCCGATCTTGTTCGAGCAGGGCGACATCGGCATGCAGATCGAGCGCCACGCGCCGTGGATTCCGAAACAGAACGTGCGGCACTCGTTCGCCTGGATCAAAGGCGCCGCCGGTCCGGCCTCGACCCAGCAGGTGAAGAAATTCACCAAGGCGGTGAAGCAGGCGATGAAGGAGAATGGCGTCGCCGGACAAAAACTCGGCTGCGACTTCATCGACATCAACATGCTCAACATTTTCAAGGAGGAAAAGATCGAGTGGGCGGACGGCATGACTCCGATGATGGAGGCACGCGCGGTTAAGAGCGTGGACGAGCAGGAATGCTTCCGCATCGTCGGCGCCATCGGCGACGCCACGCACTGGGAATGCATGAAGTTCCTGCGCCCCGGCATCACCGAGAACCAGGTGACGGCGCACCTGATGCGGTATCTCTACAACATACCGGGCATGGAGGACGTCGAGGACGTCATCGTCTCGTCGGGCCCCAATACCTGGCCGAACTGGCGCAATTTCTCCGACCGCATCATCCAGCCCGGCGACATCGTGTTCATGGATTTAGCGGCGCTGACCTGGAACGGCTATAAATCCTGCTACTATCGCACCTATTGCGTCGGCAAGGAGCCGACCAAGGAACAGAAAGAGACATACGACACGGCCTTGAAGTGGCTCTACGACTCGATCGGCGCGGTGAAGGCCGGCGCCACCACGCGCGACATCGCGCAAAAATGGCCATCGGCGATGAAGACCTGGGGCTACGAGGACGAGGACCAGGCTGCCGCCAATTTGTGGGGCCACGGACTCGGGCTGGCGCAATATGATCCGCCGGTGATTTCGCGGATCTGGTCGCTCGACCACCCGATCGAGATTCAGGAAGGCATGACGTTTGCGCTCGAGACCCAGCACGGCAAGAAATATCGCTATGGCGTGCGCATCGAGGAAATGCTGATCGTGCACAAGAAGGACATCGAGATCGTTTCCAATTTCCCGGTCAAGCAAATCACCGTGGTCGATCCGCTGCCGGGATATGGAGATCATGTGAAATAACGATTGCGTACATATTTTACCGTCATCCTCAGGCGCGACCCGGACTTGATCGGGGAAGGCTGGAAGGATGAGCGGCCGAGATAATCGGGCCGTTGCCCTTCGAGGCTCGGCGATCCGGCCGAGCACCTCAGGGTGACGGGACAGAGGCATCAGTAATGGCGTCCTCCTTCATCCTTCCCCTTTCCTCTCCGGCTGCGGCCGACCCCGAGCGGGTCGGACCGAAGGCCGCGAATCTGGCGCGGCTCGCGCACGCCGGCGTGCCGACGCCCGGCGGGTTTTGCATCACGGCCGACGCCTATGATCGGCAAATCCAACATCTCGGCATCGCCGAAGCGGTACGCACCTACGGGCAATCCGATCAGACTACGCAGCGGCGGCTCTCCGTCGAGATCAGGCTTGCGCTTTATCAAAGCGATGTGGCGCCGGATCTGCTCGCCGACATTCTCGCCGCGTGGTGGGAGCAACAAAAGCCCGCCGCGGTGCGTTCTTCGGCGCTGATCGAGGACCGCGCCGATTCAAGCTTCGCCGGCCAGTTCGAAAGCTTCCTCGGCATCGATGACGACAATGCATTCATCACGACACTGCGCGCCTGCTGGGCCGCGTTGTGGACCAGCAACGCGCGCCGCTGCATGGCGCAACATGACCTGGATCCGAGCGACACCGCGATGTCGGTTCTGGTGCAGCCCCTGATTCCCGCACAAGTCTCGGGCGGCGGCTTGAGCGAGACCGCCGACGGGCAGATGCTGCTCTCGGCCACTTGGGGATTGGGCTCGACCATCGCCCAGGGCGAAGTGGTGCCGGACCGCATCGTGCTGAGCCGGCACGGCTTCGTGCGCAAGAACGAGGCCGGCCGCAAGCACCATCGCGAGGCGTGCGTCCACGGCGCCGGCACCGCCGCGCAGGCCGTGCCCGATGAGCTTGCGCGCGCGCCTTGTCTGCAAGCCGGACAAGCCACCACGCTGGGCCGGCTCATGCGCAAGGCTGAAGATGTGCTGGGCCATGCGGTCGAGATCGAATGGGCGCTTGACGGCGGTGGCTTCAAGCTTCTGCAGGCTCGGCCGCTGCGCGTGCAGGAGCCGCACGTGCCGGACGAGATCTGGCTCAAGCATCCGGGCCTTAACGGTCATCCGGCCGGCATCGGCTGGGGCAGCGGCCGCGCGGTGGTGGTGAATTGCGAATGCGAACTTGCGCGCGTCGCGCCGGGCGACGTTCTGGTCACGCGCGTCGCCGGACCGGCGCTGTCTCACATCCTGCCGCGCGTCGCCGGCGTGGTCGCCGAGCTCGGCGGCTCGACCTCGCATCTGGCCTCGCTCGCCCGCGAACGCGGCATTCCGATGGTGCTCGGCGTCAACGATGCGACCCTGCGCATTCCCGACGGCGCGCAAGTCGCGGTCGACGGCGTTGCCGGCATCGTGCGGTGGCTGGCGTGATGGCGAAAAATCCAGCCCGCGCGCGCATCTTTGTCACCCAGCCGGTATCGGAGGCCGCGCTCAAGCGCCTGCGCGCGGTGGCGCGGGTCGCGGTGTTCGCCGATTCAAGCCGGATCATTCCCAAGCGCACCTTGGTCGCGGAGCTGCGCAACGCTGATATCCTGTTCTGCCTTCTCCACGACAAGATCGATCGCGACGTGATCACGGCTAATCCAAACCTGCGGCTGATCGCGGCGCAGTCGATCACGCCCTCCAATATCGACGTCGAGGCGGCCACGGCGCGGCGCATTCCCGTCACCGTCACCGCCCCGATCACCACCGAAGCCACCGCCGACCTCAATTTCGGCCTGATGCTTGCCGTGGCCCGGCGCATGCTGGAGGGCGACCGCATGGCGCGTGCCGGCAAATTCCCCGGCGGACAGTCGGCGCATCTGATGGGCGCCTCTGTGTGGGGCAAGACCTTGGGCCTGATCGGCGGCGGCGGACTGATTGGCAAGGCGGTGGCGCGCCGCGCGCACGGTTTTTCCATGCGCGTTCTGTACTGGACGCCGCGGCGCAAGCCGGAAAAAGAAGAACGCGAAGCCGGCCTCACCTACGTTCCGCTCGAGACTTTGCTGCGCGAATCCGATTTCGTCTCGCTTCATTCGCCGCTCAACAAGGAGACGCGGCATCAGATCGGCGCGCGCGAGCTGAAGCTGATGAAAAAATCCGCCTACCTCATCAACACGGCGCGCGGCGCGGTCATCGATGAGGCGGCGCTGGCCCGCGCGCTGACCAGAAAGCAGATCGCCGGCGCCGGGCTCGACGTGTTCGAGCACGAGCCGAAGATCGATCCGGCGCTGAAGAAGATGCCGAACGTGGTGCTCACCCCGCATCTGGGCAGCGCCACGCCGGAAGTGCGCGAGGAGATGGCCGGCATGGTCGTCGACAATATCCTCGCCTTCATCGCCGGCCGTAAACTACCGAACTGCGTCAACCCGCAGGTGTTTGCTTTATGATGTTCGTCGTTGCGAGCGAAGCGAAGCAATCCAGGCGCCGCCTGGTATTGTGGATTGCTTTGTCGCTCCGCTCCTCGCAATGACGTCTTGGAGTTTTTCATGCCCCGAACCATCATCGCCATCACCGATAGCCCTTTCCCCTCGCTCGATCCCGCGAAAAAGGCGCTGGCGCGGTTCGACCCCGAATACCGCATGGCGAACAGTCCAAGCGCCGACGACATTCTCGCCGTGGCGCGCGACGCCGATGCCGTCCTGGTCACATACGCCAAACTGCCGCGCACGCTTCTGAGCCAGCTCACCAGATGCAAGGCGATCGGCCGTTTCGGTCTCGGCGTCGACAATATCGACCTGCCGGCGGCAAAGGAGTTTGGCATCGCCGTCAACTACGTGCCGGATTACTGCCTGCGCGAAGTGTCCGACCACGCCATGGCGCTCTTACTCGCACTCGCCCGCAAGGTGGCGTTCTCCAACAAGCTCGTGCAATCCGGCCGCTGGGAAGTGCCGCCGATCGTGCCACTGCGCCGCCTGGAAGGACAGACGCTCGGCCTCGTCGGCTTCGGCAACATCCCGCGCGCGCTCGCGCCCAAAGCCAGGGCGTTTGGATTCAAGGTGCTTACTCACGATCCATTCGTCAAAACTGACGCGCTGGCTTCAGCCGACGTTGAAGGTGTGAGCTTCGGCGAACTGCTCGCGCGCTCCGACATCCTCTCCGTTCATGCGCCGCTGCAGCCGGCGACACGCGGGCTGATGAATGCCGAAGCCTTCGCCAAGATGAAAAAGGGCGCGCTCCTCATCAACACCGCCCGCGGGCCGCTGATCGACGAGCCGGCGCTGATTGCCGCGCTCGACTCCGGCCATCTCGGCGGCGCCGCGCTCGACGTGGTGACGGCCGAGCCGCTGCCTCAGGACTCGCCGCTGATCGGCCGTGACAACGTCATCCTGACGCCGCACACGGCTTTCTATTCGGTCGAGGCGCTGAAGGAATTGCAGACCAAATGCGCAAGCGACGTGGCGCGCGTCCTCTTAGGCGAGCAGGCGGTTTATCCGATTTCGGCTTAGGACCGCGGAGGAACCGCCACACTAAATTATTATGTTCAGCCCCAAAGACTCTGGCTGATCAGACCCGTGAACTGGTCGAAGTGAGGGTAGTAAGTCGCAAGCCAGCCCGACAAGCTCATTCCAACTATGCAAAAAGCGATGATGATTGGAAATCCATCGTCCTTGGCTTTCTTCGCCGAGAAATCATCCTGCGATGCATGGGAAAATTGGTCTGGCATGCTGTCCTCCCGTTGTTTTCTGAGCCGGCGTCCCGCCGTGTCCCCTGAGCCAATCGCGCTCAGCCCCATCGAGCTTGGGCGCCCTTTTCGGTTATGCGGCGCGGTCACTTGATGCGGCAAATATCGCTTAAATTTTTCAAGATTGATTTGCGCAATCCCCTAAAATTTTATCTATCCGTAATCGACCCCATCGCAGAACCTTAAGCTCTCCGGGAAAAGCCGATTTATCCTATCAGCACCTGAAGACTTCGCCGGTAGGCAGTTGCATCTGAACCGGTCCAGCGCATAATTTGGGTCCTTTTCGGGGTTTGGGGCTGGCATTGCCGGCATAGCATCAAGATCGCGTCCCATGGATATCGCATATCTCTCGGCAGCGGCAGCGCTGTCCGGATCGGTGGTGGGTGGGCTGACGTCCGCGCTGACCACCTGGGTCAGCCAACGAACGCAGGCCAGGGCAGCGCTGCTTGCCCGCGAAATTGCCCGCCGCGACGAAGTATACAAGGAATTTATCACGGCGGCGTCGAAGGCCTTTGGCGACGCCATCATCAGCAGCGAGCCGCAGATTACCGACCTGGTCGCCCTCTATGCCATGGTTTGCAGGATGCGCGTGCAGTCCTCGCCTCGGACCGTAGCATGCGCCGAGAAAGTGATGGATCTGACCATCAACACCTATCTCGCTCCGAACAAGACGATCAAGGAGCTGAATGAAATGCTCGGCAGGAACAAGGCGGAAATCGATCTGCTCAAGGAGTTCAGCGAGGCGGCGCGCGAGGATCTGGCAAAGCTTACCGCTTGATGATGTGCATCGCCTAAGCCACCGTCATCGCCCACCCGCGAAATGGGTCGTTGCCATCGCTTATTCCGCCGTCCAGCCGCCGTCAAGCAGGACCGCCGAGCCGGTCATCAGCGACGACGCATCGGAGGCGAGGAAGACGATGGCGCCGGTTAGCTCGTCGAGTTGGCCTAGTCGACCGAGCTTGATCTTCGACAGCACCTCGTCGCGAAACGCCTTGTTCTCGAAGAACGGTTTGGTCATCGGCGTTTCGAGAAAAGTCGGCCCAAGCGAGTTGACGCGGATATTGTGCCGGGCAAGCTCGATCGCCATCGCCTTGGTGAAACCCTCCATGGCATGCTTGGAGGCGCAATAGACGGTACGGCGGGGGGCGCCGACATGGCCCATCTGCGAGGAAATGTTGATGATCGAGCCGGGCAGTTTCGCCGCGATCAGCTTGAGCGCCACCGCTTGTGCCATGAAAAACGCGGCGCGCACGTTGAGCGCGAAGATGGCATCGAAATCCTCGATCTTTACGTCAGGCAGAGAAGCCGGCCGGTTCATGCCGGCATTGTTGACGAGAATCTGAAACGGCGCGGCTGCCGCGATCGCAGACCGCGACGCCTCCACATCAGTCACGTCGAGCGTGAGCGCCTCGGCCCTCTGCCCGCGGGCACGGATCGCCGCTGCGGCGTCTTCGATTTCGGTTTTCGTGCGCGCCGTGAGCGTCACATGCGCGCCGGCCTCGGCCAGTGCGGCGGCTGCCGCCAGCCCGATGCCGCGTCCGCCGCCGGTCACCAGCGCGCGCCGGCCGTCGAGGCGGAAGCTTGGCGTCTTAGCGAGGTCGATGGGCACTGGCTCACCGCTTGCTGCTCCTTCTCCCCGCGTGCGGGGAGAAGGTCGGGATGAGGGGGCTTTAACGCTGGCCTGAGGATTGCGGCAAGGCCCCCTCACCCGCCGCGCTTCGCGCAATAGCCGATGCTTCGCACCGGCGTCGTTAGTCACCAACGGCGTCCGAAGGACGCCTGTGCTTTCCCCGCCCGCGGGGAGAGGTGAATAAGGTTACTCCGCCGCCTGTGCGTAGGGCACGTTCTTGCCGCCGTAGCGGCGCACGCGCACATTGGCCTGCTCGGCATGAGCGAGAAAGTGTTCGAGCACGCACAGCCGCGAGCAAACTTCGCCGATCTTGGCGCTCGCTTCGTCGGTCAGCACTTTCTGGTACGTGCAGGTTTTCAGAAACTTGCCGACCCACAGCCCGCCGGTGTAGCGCGCCGCCTTCTTGGTCGGCAGCGTGTGATTGGTGCCGATCACCTTGTCGCCATAGGCGACGTTGGTGCGCGGGCCGAGAAACAGCGAGCCGTAATTGGTCATGTTGGCGAGGAAATAATCGGGATCGCGCGTCATCACCTGGACGTGCTCGGAGGCGACGCGGTCGGCCTCGCGTACCATTTCCTCGTAGGAGTCGCAGACGATGACTTCGCCGTAATCGGCCCACGCCTTGCCGGCGATATCGGCGCTGGGCAGGATTTTCAGAAGCCGCTCGACCTCGGCCATGGTGTCGCGCGCAAGTTTTTCCGAATTGGTGATGAGGATTGCCGGCGAGGTCGGACCGTGCTCGGCTTGGCCGAGGAGATCGGTGGCGCACATTTCGCCGTCGACGGTCTCGTCGGCGATGATCAGCGTCTCGGTCGGCCCGGCCAGGAGGTCAATGCCGACGCGGCCGAACAATTGCCGCTTGGCTTCGGCCACATAGGCGTTGCCAGGCCCGACCAGCATGTCGACGGGCGCGATCGTCTCGGTGCCGAGCGCCATGGCGGCGATCGCCTGCACGCCGCCGAGCACGAATATCTCGTCGGCGCCCCCGAAATGCATCGCCGCCACGATCGCCGGATGCGGACCGCCCTGATACGGCGGCGCGCAGGCGGTGATCTTCTTCACCCCGGCGACCCGCGCGGTGACGATCGACATGTGCGCCGAGGCGACCATCGGATAACGGCCGCCGGGCACGTAGCAGCCGATTGAATTGACCGGGATGTGCCGGTGACCGAGCACGATTCCGGGCAGCGTCTCGACTTCGAGGTCGCGCAGCGTGTCCTTCTGCTTCTGCGCGAAGTTGCGCACCTGCGTCTGCGCGAACTTGAGATCGTCGAGGTCGCGCTGTTTCACTTGGCCGGTGGCGCGCTCGATCTCGGCCGGCGTGAGCTTGAACGAGGGCGGCGACCAGTTGTCGAACTTTCGCGACAACTCGCGCACCGCGATGTCCTTGCGCGCCTCGACATCGGCCAGAATCTGCTCGACCGTATCGCGCACCTTGGCGTCGGCGGCCTTGATGGCAATCAAGTCCATTCCGCGCTTGAGGTGTCGAGGCATCGCTGAACTCCTTCCTACTTTTCCTCCCCCTGAAAGGGGGACGATGCCGCCGAAGCGTGGTGCAGGCGGCAAGTGGGGGTCACTTTTGCTGAGGCGAGCAACCCCCACCCGGCTCGCTTCGCTCGCCGACCTCCCCCTTTCAGGGGGAGGAATCATTCTTCACTTTATCGCCTGCGGGTTGAGCGGCGAGCCGGTGGCGCCGGAAATGATCAGCGGCGGGCCGCAGAAGAAAAACTCGTAGACCCCGTCTTCGTCGCAATCCCCGGCAAGCTCCTTGAGATAGAAAATTTCGCCCATGCACAATCCCATGGCCGGAATCACCACCCAATGCCATGGCTGGTTCGCTTCATTGGTCTCGTTCGGCCGCACTTCGACGCCCCAGGTATCGGTGCAGATCGCGGCGATCTCCTTCTCCTGGCACCAATAGCAGTTCTCGAATTTGACGCCGGGCGCGTCGCCGCCGGCGTAGCCGCCCCACTCCTTGTCGTGCAGGCAGCGCTCCATCTGGCCGGTGCGGATGAGCACGAAGTCGCCGCGGCCAACCGCGACGTTCTGGTCCTTGGCGCATTTGCCGAGTTCGTCGTTGGAAATGCTTTCGCCGTCGGCCAGCCACGGCACGCCGCGAAAGCGGGCGATGTCGAGCAGCACCCCGCGGCCGGCCATCTTGTTCTTGGAGTGCTCGATGCCGAGCACGCTCAAGCCCCTGGAGTCGATGAGCTTGGCGTCGTGGCCGTTATAGGCCTTGTCCTCGTAGAAGACGTGGCCAAGCGCATCCCAATGAGTGGCGCCCTGCACGCATAGCATGAGCGTGTCGTCGGCGTAGCGGATCTTATTCCAATCCTGCTGACCGGCAATGGCGTCGGTCCCAGTCGCCAGCATCTGATGGATCGGATTGAAGCGGCCGCCGAACAGCCCGGTCTGCGGACCGCCGCGGTCGAGCGGGATGCCGAGCGCGAAAACCTTGCCGGTACGGATCAGGCTCGCCGCCCTGACGATGTCCTCGGGCCGGACGTGATTGAGCGTGCCGATCTGGTCGTCCTTGCCCCAACGGCCCCAATTGCTCAGCTTCTTGCTCGCCTCCGCAATCGCCTGCCGCCCCACTTTGATGTCCATTCGGCAACCTCCTCACCCCGGCTTACGATTACGCATTGCACCGAAGATATTGGACTCGGCAACGGATTTCGTCCATGCGTCAAGTGTCGCGCAGAGCAGCGGCAAACTCGCCGATTGCGTCGGCGCGAGAAACGGTCTGGAATAAGCGTCGGCGTTTATGGTTCTTAACAACGCGCCGTGCCGGAGAGCCCGGAGCGGCCACACGGGGAGGAAAACATGAAACTCGGGAAATGGCTGTTGGGACCGGCGCTGCTGGCGGCGCTCGGCCTTGCCGTGCCGGCCGCGCATGCGGCCTCGATCATCGACGAATGGGCGAGCGTGAAAGCGCCGCCGCCGCCG
>JBOHIU010000184.1:0-12770 GCA_050725855.1 Xanthobacteraceae bacterium
GCGGTCCGGCTGCAAGCTCGCGATCGGAACGTCGCTGTAGCCGAAATCGACGGCAATGACCGGTACATGCGCGGCACGAGCAGTATCAACGTCGGTCTTGGAGTCGCCGATCATGATGGCGCGCGCCAGTTCGCCGCCGGCGCGATTGACGGTCAGGCGCAGCACCCGCGGGTCTGGCTTCTGCACGCCGAACGTATCCTGACCGCAAATGGCGGCGAAGCAGCCGGCCAGCCTGAGCGCATTCAAGAGACGCTTCGACAGCCATTCGAGCTTATTGGTGCAGACCGCGAGCCGATAGCCAGCGGCCGTAAGGTGCTCCAGCGTCGCTTGCAATCCGGGAAACGGACGCGAGCGGTCGGCGATGTGCGCCGCATAATACGCCAAGAACGCCTCGTAGAGCCGGTCCATTTCCGCCGCCGGACAGGCGCGCCCCTCGGTCGCCAATGCCTGCTCGATCATGCCACGCGCCCCGCCTCCGATCATGTTGCGCGCGTGTTCGAACGGGACGGCCGGCAGCCCCTCCTGGGCCAGGACGACATTGAGCGTATCGACGAGATCGGGCGCGGTGTCGATCAGCGTGCCGTCGAGATCGAAGACGATCGTCAGCATAGTCCCCCCCGACTAGCCCCAATCCGCAAGTAACCGCCGCACAAATGATGCGAACGTCAGAATCAGGAGACTAGGCTGTCATGCCTGGGGGCGCTAGATACGGCCGTTGGCGATCGCCGATCCGCAGGGCCTTTCCCGATGTCGATGGATATAGAAGTGCAAAAACGCGCCGCTGCTGCCCGTGCCGTCGGTCTGGTAAAACCCGGCATGCGGCTCGGGCTCGGCACCGGGTCCACCGCGCGTCATTTTGTCGAGTTGCTGGCGGAGCGCGTTCGCGCCGGACTAGACGTCGTGGCCGTGCCCACCTCCGAGGCGACGCGGGCTCAGGCTGAGCGCCTGGGCGTCACGCTCACCACACTGGACGACACGCCCGCGCTCGACCTGACAGTGGATGGGGCCGACGAGATCGCCCCGGATCTGGCGCTGATCAAGGGCGGCGGCGGTGCGCTCCTGCGCGAGAAGATCGTGGCGGCTGCGTCCGCGATGATGGTCGTGATCGCCGACGAGTCGAAAAGCGTCGATACGCTTGGCCGTTTTCCGCTGCCGGTCGAGATCGCTCCGTTCGGCGCCACCGCAACCCAGCACGCGATCGAAAAAGTCGCGGCCGACTTGGGATGCGCCGGCCCGGCGCCGCTGCGCAGAACGCAAAACGGCCATGCTTTCGTCACGGATGGCGGGCACTGGCTCGTCGATGCCCAATTGCGGCGCATCGCCGATCCGCAGGCTCTTGCGGCGCGGCTGTCGGCAATCCCGGGCGTCCTGGAACACGGCTTGTTCATCGGCCTTGCCAGGGCTGCTATCATTGCCGGCCCAGCGGGGGTGCGTGTGGTCGAGCGGCCTGATTTTCCTTAAGCCCGCAAAAAGGAGTCCGTCCATGATTGCCCGTCTCTTGCCGCGCCGTGTCTTCGCTAGGCATGCGTTGGCTGCGCTCGTTGCATGTATATCGCTCGCTGTCGCCGCGCCGGCTTTCGCTCAGGCCCCGGCGGCGAATCCGTCGCCGTCGCCCGCGGCGATTTTGATCGCCAAGCAGATTCTGCAACTCAAGGACACCAAGCAAAATATCTACACACCGCTCGTCCGCGGCGTGATTGAAAAAGCCAAGGACGAATTCATGCAAACCAACTTCATGTGGGCCAAGGATCTCAACGAGGTCGCGGCCAATATGGAGAAGCAATATGCGCCGCGCGCGGACGAACTTCTTGACGCCGCCGCGCGCATCTATGCGAGCCATTTTACCGAGGCCGAACTGAGACAGATACTCGCATGGGATCAGTCGCCGGTCGGCAAGAAGGAGATGGCCGAAGAGCCGAAGATTCTCCATGACTCCCTGGCCCAGGCGGGCGAATGGGGCCAGAATTTTTCCTTAGAAGTCATCAACCAGATGCGCGCCGAGATGAAAAAAAGAGGACACGATATCTAGCATGTCGGATTACGACGTCGATCTGTTTGTCGTCGGAGGAGGTTCGGGCGGCGTGCGCGCCGCGCGTATCGCCGCTCAGCATGGTGCCCGTGTGATGCTCGCCGAGGAGTACCGCCTCGGCGGTACCTGCGTGATCCGCGGCTGCGTGCCGAAAAAGCTACTGGTTTACGCCTCACGCTTTAGCGGCGAATTCGAGGACGCCGCCGGCTACGGCTGGATCCTTTCTCAACCGTCGTTCGACTGGCCGACGCTGATCGCCAACAAAGACAAGGAGATCGCGCGCCTGGAAGGCGCCTATACGGCGACCCTCGACAAGGCTGGCGTCCGCGTCGTCAAGACTCGGGCCACCCTTGTCAACGCCCATACCGTGCAACTCGCCGATGGCGATCGTGTCCGCGCCGCCTACATTTTGATCTCGACCGGCGGAACGCCGAGCATGGGCGATCGCATTCCGGGAATAGAGCACGCCATTTCTTCCAACGAGGCTTTTCATTTACTGGAACTGCCCCGCCGCGTGCTCATCCAGGGCGGCGGCTATATCGCGGTCGAATTTGCCGGAATTTTCGCCGGTCTTGGTTCGCACGTGACGCTGGTCTATCGCGGCGAAAATATCCTGCGCGGCTTCGATGACGATGTGCGGCAGCATCTGCGCACGGACATGGAGAAGCACGGCATCAAGGTCATCACCGGCTGCAAGGTCGCAGCGATCGCGCGCGAGGGCACGCACCTTTCGGCACATCTGAGCGGCGGTAATCGGATCTCCGCCGATTGCGTCATGTTTGCGACCGGGCGTGTGCCCAATATTGGCAAGCTCGGCTTGGAGCAGGCCGGCGTCGCGATCGGCAAGAACGGCGGCGTTGCCGTCGACGACTATTCGCGCACCAATGTCGCCAACGTGTACGCGGTCGGAGACGTGACCAATCGAGTCAATCTCACGCCTGTTGCCATTCGGGAGGGGCACGCCTTTGCCGACACGGTGTTCGGCGGCAAGCCGACCGCCGTCGATCACGCCAACGTGCCGACCGCGGTATTTTCGGATCCCGAGATTGGAGTGGTCGGGCTCACGGAGGCGCAGGCGCGGGCGCATTGCCTCCAGACCGACATTTACAAGGCCATGTTCAGGCCGCTCAAGGCGACCTTGTCCGGCCGCGACACGACGGTGTTGCTCAAGCTCGTGGTCGATGGCCATTCCGGCCGCGTCGTCGGCTGCCATGTCGTCGGCGAGGGCGCCGCCGAAATGGTCCAGCTCGCGGCGATTGCGATCAGGATGCGGGCCACCAAGGCGGATTTCGACGCCACCATGGCGCTGCATCCGACCACGGCCGAAGAGCTGGTCACCATGCGCACCAAAAGCGCAAGCTACGCCCGGGTCGCGGCCGAATAGGCTGAAAATCGCCACAAGGCGGGCATAAGGCGGCATAAGGCGCACTGTCGCGGCGTACAGCCGCCGTGTATATATTGCACGTCATTCCGGCCGGGCCGCGATAGCGGCGAGAGCCGGAATCCATAACCGCCGTTTGTGAATATGGATTCCGGGATCGCGGGCTGGCGCCCGCGCCCCGGAATGACGCATGGAGATGTGGATGTCCCAAGCTGGCTCCGTTCCGCTCAAACTAACGGAAATCGTGCCCCATCCGGCGCACGAACAGACAGCGATGTCCGCGCCCTGGAGCCCGGATTCCTGGCGCTCGAAGCCGAGATTGCAGATGCCCGATTACCCGGATCTCAAAGCGCTCGCCGAGGTCGAGGCGCAGCTTGCGAGCTTTCCGCCGCTCGTGTTCGCGGGTGAGGCGCGCAATCTGAAGAATGCGCTGGCGCAGGTCGCCGCCGGCAAGGCCTTTCTACTGCAAGGCGGCGATTGCTCCGAAAGCTTCGCCGAACACGGCGCCAACAATATCCGCGATTTCTTTCGGCTGTTCCTGCAGATGGCGGTGGTGCTGACCTATGCGGCGGCCTCGCCCGTCGTCAAAGTCGGCCGCGTCGCCGGCCAGTTTGCCAAGCCGCGCACCTCGCCGGTGGAAAAACGCGGCGGGGTCGAGCTGCCAGTGTACCGCGGCGACATCATCAACGGCACCGAATTTTCCGCCGAGGCGCGCACCCCGGAGCCGCGGAGACAGTTGGAGGCGTACCGCCAGTCCGCCGCGACGCTCAATCTGCTGCGCGCGTTCGCCGCCGGCGGTTACGCCAACCTGCAGAATGCGCATCAGTGGATGCTGTCGTTCGTCAAGGACTCGCCGCAGTCGAAGCGCTACCAGGAACTCGCCATTCATCTCACCGACGCTCTCAACTTCATGCGCGCCTGCGGCATCGATCCGGAATCGCATCCGGAAATGCGCACCACCGACTTCTTCACCAGCCATGAGGCGCTTTTGCTCGGTTACGAGCAGGCATTCACCCGCGTCGATTCCACGACTGGCGACTGGTATTGCACAAGCGGCCACATGGTGTGGATCGGCGATCGGACGCGACAGCCGGATCACGCCCACGTCGAATATTGCCGCGGCATCAAAAATCCGCTCGGCCTGAAGACCGGCCCGACGCAGAAAGTCGACGAACTGATGCGGTTGATCGATATCCTCGATCCCGATAACGAACCGGGACGGCTGACGCTGATCTGCCGGGTCGGCGCCGACAAGGCCGCCGATCTGCTGCCGGCCTTCGTGCGCGCGGTGAAGCGCGAAGGCCGCAACGTGGTATGGTCGTGCGATCCGATGCACGGCAACACCATCACCTCGGTGAGTGGCTACAAGACGCGCCCGTTCGATCAAATTCTCAAAGAGGTGCGCACGTTCTTTCAAGTTCATGCCGCCGAAGGCACCATTGCCGGCGGCGTGCATCTGGAAATGACCGGACAGAACGTCACCGAGTGCACCGGCGGCGCGCGCGCCATCACCGATGAGGATCTCAACGACCGCTACCACACGGTTTGCGATCCGCGGCTCAACGCCGAGCAGTCGCTCGATCTGGCGTTTCTGCTGGCGGATCTTCTGAAATCGGAGCGGCAAGGCAAGGATAGGCCGCTGCCGGCCGTCGCGGGTCTGTAACGGATGGCCGAAGTGAAAGCCGCACGGCGGTTTTTTCTCCGTCGTCGGCTCACCGCCGCCGCGGTCCATTTACCAAGCGCTCACCCAATTGTTCGCGCCTTTACCAATCGCTCATGCTGAGAGAGGTTACGCCGCGGCGATAAAGGATTGCGCAAATAATTTGAATCAAATTCTCCGCGTTCGACAAAAAAAGAACGCGGGGGATGTGCGGTGCCAGTACGAAATTGTTTACCGAGTGTGGCGGCGATCGCCTGGCTGGTCGCGACACCGGCCTTCGCGGCCGATATGCCGGCGCTGCCGTGGCTTTCGTCGCCATCGGCGGAAAGCAGCGTTCCGCCAGACGCCTTCGCCGATCCCGACGCATCGCTTGCGATGCATTCCGGTGGCACGAGCTGGCGCGGCTTCTACATCGGCGGTCAGTTCAGCTACAGCGACGGCAGCGCCGATTTCAGCAAATCGACACAGGCGCCGATCAGCTACAGCCTGCGCGAAACGACGCTGGAGAACGAGCTTTCTCCCTCGAACTGGCCGGTGCTCGGCACGGCCGATCATAGCGCGGCGGGCTTTGGCGGCTTTGTCGGCTATAACGTCGAATATTTCACGTCGTACGCAAAAATCGTCCTCGGCGTCGAGGCCAACTACGACCAGGCTTCGCTATCGTTTATTGCGCCGAATTCGCCGATCTCGCGCATTACACCGGCGGATAGTTCCGGCGACACTTATCTGGTCAATATCACCGGCAGCGGCACGGTCAGCGATCTCGACTTCGGCACGCTGCGCGCGAGAGCCGGATGGGACTTCGGCAATTTCCTGCCTTACGCCTTCACCGGCCTCGCGCTCGGCCGAGCCAACGTGAACATCGCGGAAACCACGTCCGGCGAACAGAACCCGCCAGCCGTCGGCGTCTGCAGCGGCGCCAGCACGCCGCCGTGCATGCCGTTTTCATTCAGCGGCACCGCAGGAAAGAACGGCGAGTGGCTCTATGGCTTTACGGTTGGTGCCGGCCTCGATGTCGCGCTGACGCAGAACGTGTTTTTGCGCGGCGAGTACGAATACGTGCAATTTCAGCAGGTGGCGGGCACCAACATCGACATCAATACGGTGCGTGCCGGCGCCGGTTTCAGGTTTTAGGGAGGTCCTTGGCCCGCCGCGTCCACGGCGTCGCAGCGAACCCATTGCCGGGCTGGTTCGTCCGGCGCTAGACCTTTGTCATGAACGACCGTCCCGCCGACCGCCTGGCCATAGCCGTGGCGCAGCTCAATCCCCTGGTCGGCGATGTTTCAGGCAATCTGGAACGCGCCCGTAAGGCCCGCGCGGTTGCCGCGCGCGATGGCGCTGACCTCGTCGCCTTTGCCGAACTGTTCATCGCCGGCTATCCGCCGGAGGATTTGGTGCTCAAGCCCGCCTTCCAGGCCGCTTGCCGGGCGGCAATCGAAACGCTGGCGCGCGAGACCGGCGATGGCGGACCTGCGGTCCTCATCGGCACGCCCTGGATGGACGACAACAAGCTCTACAATGGTTATGCGCTTCTTGCCGATGGGCGGATCGCGGCGATCCGCTTTAAGGTCAATCTGCCGAATTACGGCGTGTTCGACGAGAAGCGCGTGTTTGCGAGCGGGCCCGTGCCGGGCCCAGTGAACTACCGCGGTGTGCGCATCGGCTTGCCGATCTGCGAGGACAGTTGGACCGATTGGGGCAACTACGAAAACGTGATCGAATGCTTGGCCGAGACCGGCGCCGAACTGCTCGTTGTGCCGAACGGCTCGCCCTACTGGCGCGAGAAGACCGACGTTCGCCTCAATGTCGTCGTCGCCCGCGTGACCGAAGCCGCGCTGCCGCTGATCTATGTCAACCAGTTCGGCGGCCAGGACGAACTGGTCTTCGATGGTGCGTCATTCGCACTCAACGCGGACCGTTCGATTGCATTCCAGCTTCCCGCTTTCGCCGAGGCCGTCGCGACGACGCGCTGGTCGCGAACCGCCGAGGGCTGGCGTTGCACGCAAGGACCGGTCATCGCGCCGGCGGCGCCGGACAATGCCGATTACACCGCCTGCATGATCGGGCTGCGCGACTATGTCGACAAGAATGGCTTCAAGGGCGTTGTGCTCGGCCTGTCGGGCGGTATCGATTCGGCGCTGTGCGCGGCGCTCGCCACCGATGCGCTTGGCGCCGCGCGCGTGCGCTGCGTGATGCTGCCGTTCCGTTATACCGCCCAGCAATCGCTCGACGATGCCGCCGCCATCGCCCGCGCGCTCGGCGTGCGCTACGACATCGTGCCCATCGAGCATGCCGTGCATGGTCTCGAAGCGACGCTGACCGGCATTTTCGAAGGCGCGCCGCGCGACGTGACCGAGGAAAATCTCCAGGCGCGCGCCCGCGGCACCGTCCTTATGGCGATCTCCAACAAGTTCGGCCTGATGGTGGTGACCACCGGCAACAAATCGGAGATGTCCGTCGGCTACGCCACGCTTTATGGCGACATGAATGGCGGCTTCAACCCGATCAAGGATCTGTACAAGACCGAAGTCTTTCGTCTGGCGCGGTTGCGCAATCGATGGAAGCCCGACGGCGCGCTCGGTCCGGATGGACCGGTGATCGCCGAGAACGTGCTGACGCGCGCGCCCAGCGCGGAATTGCGCGAGAACCAGACCGATCAGGATACGCTGCCGCCCTATGACGTGCTCGACGCCATTCTGAGGCGGCTGATCGAGGGCGAGGAGCCGACCTCAAGCATCGTTGCCGCCGGTTTCGATCGCGACACCGTCATGGAGGTCGAGCGCATGCTCTATCTTGCCGAATACAAGCGCCGGCAGGCGGCGCCAGGCGTGAAAGTCACGTTGAAGAATTTCGGCCGCGATCGCCGCTACCCGATCGTCAATAAATTCCGCGATCCCGGTACGCCGCCGCCCGAGCCCGATCGTGCGCTGGCCGCCGGCTCCGCCATGGCCAAGGCCGGGGCCGCCGACCTTTGATCATCACTGCGGAGAAGGGGCTCCCGGTCCGACGACGCGGACCTTGCGGTTTTTCGGATCGGTCACGACGTCCGTACCGCTGTCCTGCGGCACCGAGGTGGTATTGACGCTCGGCTCCGGTTTGGACGACGCGCTTTGCGGTAGGTGTGTGAGCGCCTTCTCGTTTTTGTCGGTGACGACGATGTCGCCGCTCTCCAGCGTGTCCGAATCATCGGCGTTGCGCAACGCCTGCGCCCAGCTGTCGCCCGGCGGGCGGCATGTGCAGCCCTGCACAAGCTCCTTGCGATAGCGGAATGCATTGGGCAATGCGGTATAAGGCGCGCCGTCGACCGAGACCGCTTGCTCCACGGATTCGCCCGGATTGCGGTAGGTGTAGAGCGAAACCTGCGCGCCCGGGCATTGACGCTGGCAGGCCTGCGCGTCGGTCGGAAACCGGCTCGGCACGGTCGAGTAGGACATCGGGAAATAATAGCCGTCGCAAGTGCGCACGCAGACCGTGCGATAGGTGCCGGCCGGCGCCCCATTGCCTTCCGGACTGACGATCGTACCGCCGCCCAGAAGCGCTTGAAAGAAGCCCTGCGGTCCGGCCGCGCGCGCGGCTTCGGTGTATTGCGAGCCGCAATTGTTCTGCGCCAACTGACCGATCAGCGCAGTGCGCTGGGTATCCCGGTCATCGCCGCCGCTCTTGAGCTGCTCCAGATTGTTCATCGCCGTATCGAGATCGCCGCGCATTTGATCGATCTTGGAATTGAGCGGCCCGCATTGCGGAGACAGTCCCGAGAACAGCGAAAAGAATCCGCCTCCGGCGCAGCCGGCGCGGCGCGCCTGCGCCAGCGTGCGGTCGAGATTCGCCTGCTGTTGCGCCACGGATTGTTCGGCCTGTTGGATCCGGGCGTCCCGCGTCGAATCGGTATCGTTGCTGTTGAGCACGGCGAGTTGGGTTTCCAGACGTACGCAAACCGGTGATGCCGCCACCGGCCGGTTCGAAACCGCTTGCGACGGATATCTCTGGACCGGATAATTTTGCCCCGGATAGCTTGGCGCGGGATAGCTCTGCCCCGGATAGGTTTGCCCGGGATAAGTCTGCGCCGGATAGCGCGGGGCCGGATAAGTCTGAGCGGGATAACTCGGATAGCCTTGCGGCGGGTAGGTCTGACCGGCCGCTGATACGCTCAGAGCGAGCGCGCCGCACGAGGCCCAGCCGAGGCCGCGCAAAAGCTTGATCATTTTTGCTTAATCCCGACGCCGGTCCGTTCCGGATTCGGCGCGATCAAGCCGTCCAATGGTGACCAAAGCATGGCCGCTATTCCGCGTCCGGCTGGTTTTCCGGTCGCGCGCGATCGAAAGCCGCGAGCGCCAGACAGGCGGCGTCCACGGCGACAATCCTGGGAAATTTATCGAGCGGCACCTTCAGCCGACGCGCATTCGCGACCTGCGGCACCAGACACAGGTCGGCGAGCGTGACCGCTTTGCCGCACGCATAGGGCCCAGGTTCGATCAGCGCTTCCAGCGCCTCAAACCCATCGCGCACCCAATGATGGTACCAGGTGTCGATTACGCCTTGCTCCTGGCGCATCTCGTTTTTCAGATAGCGCAGTGGCCTGACATTGTTGAGCGGGTGAATATCGCAGGCGACGAGCTCGGCCAGGGCGCGCGTCTTGGCGCGGGCGATCGGGTCCTTGGGCAATAGCGGCGGCTCGGGATGGGTCTCATCGAGATATTCGATGATGGCGAGCGACTGAATCAGCGTTTCGCCGGTATCGGTGATCAGAACCGGTACCCGCATTTGCGGATTGACCGCGCGGAATTTCGGCCGCCTGTTGTGGCCGCCGTCCTTGATGAGGTGCACCGGCGCCGTCTCGTAAGCCAGCCCCTTGAGATTGAGAGCGATGCGGACCCGATAGGCTGCCGAAGACCGGAAATAGGAATAGAGCTTCACCTTGTACTCCTCGCACCTTCGCTCCGCCGGCGATGGCCAAATGCGTTAGTCTTCCTCGCCGTCCCGCCCGATCTCGGCAACGAGCTGTGCCGAACGATTGGTCAACTGCTTCACGGCGCGATCGAACGCCGCGCGGTCGGCCGGGGTCAGGATTTCAGTCAGACGGCGCGCGAACGCGATCGCGTGCGGCGCCAGGTCCTCGTACATCGCCCGCCCGCCCGCCGTCAGCGACAGGAAGGACTCGCGCATGTCGGCGCGGTTGCTTCGCCGCACCAGCAGCTTGCGCTTTTCCAGAAGCGCGACAGCGCGCGACACCTTGGTCTTGTGCATATGCGTGTGCGCGCCGATGGCCTTGCCGGTCATCACGCCGAACTGGCCAAGAGTCACCAGCACGCGCCATTCCGGCACCCCGATCCCGTAGCGCTTGGCGTAAACGCGCGACAGCGCTTGCGAGACCAGGTTGGCCACGACGTTGAGCTGATACGGCAGAAAACATTCGAGCTGCAGCGGCGCGCCGTCCGCCGGGACGGTGGAGGACCGCACCCGCTCGAGGACGTCGCTTTGGCTTGCCCGTTGACTGGCCATTGCAGGTCCCGATGGCACCGCCGATCTGCGGCATAGCCGATGTCCGACCATGGCTGAACTCGCCGTCCCACGCAACGGCCGGCGGCAATTTGGGCAAGGTCCCAACAGGCGAAAGGACAAGAATCTGGTAGGCTGCGATGCGCAGCCGGTCGCTTGAATCGGCTGCCGAACGGGGAGGGAAGTATCATGTCGTCGCAATCGATCGGATCGTCGCATCCGCTGCTGTCGGCCACCGACGGCATTGCCGGCTCAATGAACGACTTTCTGGTGCTGATCGGGCGTCTCCTGATCGCCGCCGTGTTCCTGATGACGGTGTGGACCGGCGGTCCGAGTGCTGCCTATCTCAAGTCGATCGATTTCATCGCCCCCGGATTCATGAGCCCGTTGGCACACGTCGTGGAATGGATCGTCGTCGTGACGCTGGTGCTCGGCGTCGCCACGCGTTACGGCGCATTGCTCGCGTTCGCCTTCGTCGTCATCGCCTTTCTGACGTCGCATCTTTATTGGGAGTTTCCACAGGCGGCGCAGGGCCTGCAATACGCGTTTCTCAGCAAGGATCTCGCGATCGCTGGCGGCCCGCTCCTGTTGTTCGTGACGGGAGGCGGACGCTACAGCATCGATCGGATGCTGGCGGGCAAAGGCTAAAGTACCGCGCCTCCCGGCGGCGAGCGCCGGCGCTATTCGCGCCTCGTCGGCCGCTTTTTAGCTGTCAGCTCAGCGCGAGCATGTGATCGCGACGAAATGCTCGCAGCGGCCACCCTTGCAGAGGCCGGAATTGTCGGTTGGAATCGCGCCGGTGATGTCGTCGCGGTCGACGCTGCGGAACGAATCCGCCAGCGCGAACTGGTGCGAGCGGCAATACGAATTGGCGACCGCCTTGCCGCAGGTCGCGCCGGTGGCAAGACACGCGTCAACGCCATAGCCGTCGGCGGGATTGGCGATGATGAACAGTCGCTTCTCGGCGTGAGCGGCGGCGCCGAACAGGACGGCGGCGACAGCGGCAGCCGCGATGACGGGACGCATGGAACCCCCACGGTGGCGGAAAACGCCACCAACTCGGGTTGCGATCGGCCTTAAGGATGCGACGGCCCGATGAAGGTTTCGTTAACCGGCGCGGCAGGGCGCGTGATTCGGCTATCCGACGTGATTCGGCTAGCCGATATGTCGCCGGTGCCGCCGATTCGAGTAACCTGAGGCAATGGCGGACAAGGGCCGAAAGTTGATCGCGGAATCGAGATTGACCTGTCCAAAGTGTGGACACCAGGCGACTGAAACAATGCCGACGGACGCTTGCCAGTACTTTTATAACTGCAAGGGGTGTGGAGAGCGGCTAAAGCCTCGCCCAGGCGACTGTTGCGTATTCTGTTCCTACGGTTCTGTGCCGTGCCCGTCTATTCAAGCGAACGCTAGCTCCCGTTCTTAGGGGCGCTGACGTCCCAAAAGGACATCAACCCTTGACGGCACCGCCGTCCTCGACCACATTGTCGGCCATGAACGGCCTTAACCAGATCTGCGGCATTTGCCGGGAGATTATTCGCTAGCGGTCACGCTGGCTGTGGCCGTCTTTTCCCCGATCGAGAACCGGGACGCCCGGCCAGCAGGCCGGGGCGCATATTGCGGTTCGATCCGATGGAATTGAAACTCTACGATACCCTGACGCGCGAGAAGCGGCCTTTCAACCCGCTCGATCCCAACAACGTGCGCATGTATGTGTGCGGGCCGACTGTCTACGACTTCGCCCATATCGGCAACGCGCGGCCGGTGATCGTGTTCGACGTGCTGTTCCGGCTGTTGCGCCATCTCTACGGCGCCGACCACGTCACCTACGTGCGCAACATCACCGACGTCGACGACAAGATCAACGCCCGCGCCGCCGACGAATATCCGGATTTGCCGCTCAACGAGGCGATCCGCAAGGTCACGGAGAAAACCGACAGGCAGTTTCACGACGACGTGGCCGCGCTCGGCTGCCTCACCCCCACCGTCGAGCCGCGCGCCACCGAGCACATCGCCGAAATGCGCACGCTGATCGAGCGGCTGGTTGCGTCGGGCAACGCGTATGTCGCCGACGACAACGTGCTGTTCTCCGTGCCGTCGATGAAGGATTACGGCCAGCTGTCGAAACGGCCGCTCGACGAATTGATCGCCGGCGCCCGCGTCGAGGTCGCGGCCTACAAACGCGATCCACGCGACTTCGTGCT
>JBOHIU010000185.1:0-32030 GCA_050725855.1 Xanthobacteraceae bacterium
CTCCTTGACCGCATCGACCGAGACCTGGAAATTCGCCTTGGCCTCGTCCTTGAGCTCGATCTCGACGATCTTCTCGACGCCGCCGGCCCCGATGATGCAGGGAACGCCGACATAAAGGTCGTTGACGCCGTACTGGCCGGTTAGGTTGGCCGCGCAGGGGAGCAGGCGCTTCTTGTCCTTGAGATAGGCTTCGGCCATCTCGATGCCGCTGGTCGCCGGCGCATAATAAGCCGAGCCGGTGCCGAGCAAGGCGACGATCTCGCCGCCGCCGCCGCGGGTGCGCTTGACGATCGCATCCAGCGCTTCCTGGGTGAGCAGGCCCTGGCGTACGGCATCGGGCAGCGGCAGTCCGCCCACGGTCGAGTGACGCACCATGGGCACCATGTCATCGCCGTGACCGCCGAGCGTCCAGGCGTGGACGTCGCGCACCGAAATTCCGATCGCCTCGGCCAGAAAGTAGCGAAAGCGGGCCGAATCGAGGACGCCGGCCATACCGATCACCTTGGCGTGGGGCAGGCCTGAGAATTGGCGCAGCGCCCAGACCATGGCGTCCAGCGGATTTGTGATGCAGATCACGAACGCGCCCGGCGCGTGGGCCTGCAAACCTGCGCCGACCGATTTCATCACCTTGAGATTGATGCCCAGCAGATCATCGCGGCTCATGCCGGGCTTGCGCGGCACCCCGGCGGTGACGATGCAGACCGAAGCGCCTTCGATCCCCTCATAGGAATTGATGCCGGTAATGTGCGCGTCAAATCCCTCGATCGGCGAGGCTTGAACAAGATCGAGCGCCTTGCCCTGAGGCACACCCTCCATGATATCGAATAGCACGACATCGCCGAGGTTTTTCAAACCGACTAAAAGCGCCAGCGTGCCGCCGATTTGTCCCGCACCAATCAGAGCAATCTTGTTTCGCGCCATCGACAAATACCTCAAACGACAAAGAGCACCGGCTGCCGCGGTCCTTAGCCCTTTCGACCGGCCCGTTCAAGTCGGGGTTACCGCCAAGAACGATCGGCACTATTCACGTTTCGACGATACCGGCTGCGGAGCCCGAGGTTCGCGAATGCGCCGCGCCATGCGGACGCTCCAGATAGGCCTGCGAACGCATTTCGATCAGCCGCGAGGCGGTGCGCTTGAATTCGGCCGCCTCGAATCCCTGCTCCGCCCTGTAGAGCGCATTGGGTTCCGCCGCCGCCGAAGCGATCAGCTTCACGTTCAGGTCGTAAAGCGTGTCGATCAGGATGATGAAACGCTTGGCGGCGTTTCGATTGTCGAAGTTCATTGTCGGGACGTGGTCGAGAAGGACCGTATGGTACTCGCGCGCGATCCGCAGGTAATCGGCGGCGGCGAGCGGCTCCTCGCACAGCGCGTGAAAGCTGAAGCGGGCCACGCCCATGGCGGCGCGCGGTACATGCACGGCGCGCCCCTTGAGCGCAAGCTCCCGCGGCGCTCCTCGCTGGCCGCCCGCAAGCCGCCGCCACGCGTCATCGAGAGCCGCATCCGCCGTGGCGTCGCCCGGTACATACCACACCGGCATACCGGCGAGCTTCTCAAGCCGGAAATCGACGCGCGCTTCCAGCCGTACGACATCAACGTGGTGCTCCAGCATGTGGATGAACGGCACGAACAGGGCGCGATTCAGTCCGTCCTTGTACAGCTCCGCCGGCGGCAGGTTGGACGTGGCAACGAGAACGACGCCACGCTCGAACAACTGCGCAAACAGCCGCCCGAGAATCATGGCGTCGGCAATGTCGGTGACATGAAACTCATCGAAACAGAGCAGCCAGGTCTCTTCGGCAAGGTGCGCAGCCGCGAGCTGGATCGGATCTTCGTCCAAATGCTCGCCGAGTCTCATCTTCTGCCGGAAGGCGTTGATGCGCTCGTGCACGTCGAGCATGAATTCGTGAAAGTGTGCGCGGCGCTTGCGAACCACCGGACTCGCCTCGAAGAACAGATCCATCAGCATGGTCTTGCCGCGACCGACCTCGCCAAAAATGTACACGCCCTGGATGGGCGGCAGCGCGCTGCCGCCTTTGGCGAACAGCCAGCCCAGCGACGAGGATTTGCGCGCCAAGCGACGTTCGGCAATCCGTGCTTCAAGGCGCGCCAGCATATCGACCACGATCAATTGCGCGTCATCGCGCTCGATCAGACCGGCGATCACTCTGGCGGCGTATTGAGCTGAGACCGAGCTCGCCATAGGCGGTGTTGGCTGAATCCTAGGGATTAGCGGTCGTGGAGAACGTGGTGAAAGCGGCGGACGCAAACAGCGCGCCAGCTTAAGATCGCACGCCTTTGCTGTCTTCAACAAGCCGCGATGTTGTGAGGCATGCATATAAGGAATGCATGCGCCCTGCTCAATACTTCAGCTTGCCACACTTCGTCACCATAAAAGGTTGCGTATCGATTCGTATGCTGATCGCTGCGCGTTCTTGGGAGGACACGACGAAGGGGGTCTTCATCGACGGAAAGTCAGGAGACCTTGGAATGCAAGAAGTCCTTCCCGAAAGTGCCGTGATTCGTAAATTGTGGCTGGGCGAAGCCGACAAGCTTCGAGAGCATATTTTGCGTCTCGATCCACAGAGCCGGCGCAACCGGTTCGGCGGCGCCGTATCCGACGACTACATCCGCAAATACGCCGACCTCTCGCCAGCGATCGACGGCGTGGTTCACGGCTGTTTCATCGATGGCGCGTTGCGCGGCGCCGCCGAATTGCGGCCGGTCGGACCGGGGCTGCCGCACCAGGCCGAAGCGGCGTTCAGCGTCGAGAAACCATGGCAGAGTCACGGCATCGGATCGGCGCTGCTTGCCCGCACGCTGCTCGCCGCGCGCAATCGTGGCTTTCGCCTCCTGCACATGGCCTGCCTTGCCGACAATCAGCGCATGCAGCAGCTTGCACACAAGTTCGATGCCGAATTGTCGTTTGATTTTGACAGCGTCATCGGCGAAGTCGAGTCCTCCCGCCCGACACCGTTGTCGCTGATGCGCGAAATACTCACCGACGGCCACGGCTTCGCCACCGCGATGCTCGATCTGCAGTCGCGGATGCTGCGGGCGTAATTCTACGCGCGTCTCAGCGAGCGCTCGGCCAGCGGATAATCCGCCTCCACCACATAGGGGCCGCCGCCAACCGAAGCGCGCGAAGAGAACAGCACAAAACGCGACACTTGGAACGAAGCCGACCGATAATGGCCGCGAGCGGCAAGATAATCGGCGACTTGCCGGTTCGATGAATCGCGCAGCCGCGCCAGCGTCACGTGCGGAGTGTATTTGCGCCCGTCCGGCTCAAGGCCGAGGCGTTGCAGCAGCCGCTCCTGCTCGGCTTGCAAGTCCATGAGCGGGGTCGCCTGCGCGGCGGATGCGACCACCGCGCGCGGCTTGCGGCCGCCGAACGAGGACAGCCCCTCCAGGCACAATTCGAAAGCGCTGCGGTGCACGCGGTCGAGCATCGCGGCGATCTCGCGCGCCAGCGCGTCGTCGATGTCGCCGATGAAACGCAGGGTGAGGTGATAATTGTCCGGATCGATCCAGCGCGCCCCCGGCAGGCCGCCGCGCATCATGGCGAGCGATTGGCCGACCGAGGCGGGAATCTCAAGAGCTGTGAACAGACGAGGCATGACGAGCTGATCTTACAACGCCGAACCGCGGTCGCCGATTCAGCGAATCGCTGCCGCTACAGCATGCGGGGAACGGGCTGGAGGCGCAATCCTCACGACGGATGCTGCGCGCGGACACGTGCAACGAGTTCCTCCACTTTCGGCAAAATGCGCTGGACGATGACCGATACGCCGCGCGCATTGGGATGCATCCCGTCGGCTTGCTCAAGGCTTAAGTCGGCGGCAACGCCGTCGAGGAAGAAAGGGTAGAACAGGACGCCGTATTTGGCGGCCAGATCGGGATAGATGGCATCGAATGCCTTGCTATAGGCCGCGCCGAGATTCGGGGCCGCGCGCATGCCGCAGAGCAGGATCGCAAGGTGACGCCCGCGGAGCCGGCGCAGGATCGTGTCGAGCGCGTTGCGCGTAACCTGCGGATCGATCCCGCGCAGCATATTGTTGGCGCCGAGTTCAATGATGACGGCTTCGGTGCCTTCCGGGACCGACCAGTCGAGCCTGGCAAGCCCGTCCGACGCGGTGTCGCCCGAAACGCCGGCATTTGCCACCTCGGCAGCGACACCCTTTGCGATCAGCGCAGCCTGCAATTGGGCCACAAAGCCATCCTTTTCGGGCAGCCCGTAGCCCGCAGTCAGCGAATCGCCGAGCGCCACAATTTTCACCCGGGTGCCGCCCCAGACGACTGATGGGACCGCAAGCGCGGCGCCGCAAACCGCCGCAATGGCGATTTGGCAGAAAGCCCGGCGTGTCCCATATGATCGGTCGCGGAGCGCGGATGAGAGCCGCCGGCCATTTCGATGCATGAATGACATTCCCAGGCTTCCTTCCGCCGGCGACGCGCTCACGTTGAGCGGCGTCAATCTTTCGCTCGGCCGCGGAGCCGGCCGCGTTCATATTCTCCGTGACATCAGTCTGCATATAGCGCACGGCGAGGCCGTAGCGTTCCTGGGGCCTTCCGGCTCGGGCAAATCGACGCTGCTGATGGTGATGACCGGCTTGGAGCGCCCGGATTCGGGCTCGGTCGTCGTCGCGGGTCAAGATTTATGTAAGCTCGGCGAGGACGGCCTCGCCCGCTTCCGGGGCGCGCATATCGGCATCGTATTTCAGGCCTTTCATTTGATCCCGACGATGACGGCGATCGAGAATGTCGCGGTCCCGCTTGAACTCGCAGGCAAGGCTGACGCACTCAGGCGCGCCGAACAAGAGCTTGCCGCGGTCGGCTTGGCCGAGCGACGCAATCACTATCCGGCCGAGCTGTCGGGCGGCGAACAGCAGCGCGTCGCGCTCGCCCGCGCGCTTGCGGCCGATCCGGCCATCCTGGTCGCCGATGAGCCGACCGGGAATCTCGACGAGGCGACAGGCCGCGAGATCATAGCGCTTTTGTTCCGCAGCCAACGCCAACGTGGTACGACATTGGTACTCGTCACGCACGATCTCGAACTGGCGGCGCGTTGTGATCGCGTACTGCACATGCATTCTGGCCGCCTGGCGCCTTTCGCATCTTCAGCTGCCGCCGGACGCGAGCGGGAAGACACCAGACAATAGGCAACAACGGGGCCGGGGATGAAAACAGCATCGCATGTACCGCTTGCCGTCAAGGTCGCCTACTCCGCATTTATGGCAGTCCTCATTCCGCTCTATCTCCACTATTACGGGCCAACCAATTTCCTGTACGTCTGTGACGTTTCGCTGCTTTTGACTCTGCTCGGGATCTGGCCGGAGAACAGCCTGCTGATTTCGATGTGCTGCGTCGGCATTCTGGTGGTGCAGACAGCATGGCTGGTGGATTTTCTGGTGAATCTTGCCGGTGTCTCGCTTACCGGCGTGACCGATTATATGTTTGACGCAAGCTATCCTTTGTTCCTGCGTCTGTTTTCGCTCTATCACGGCTGGCTGCCGTTGCTGCTGGCTTATCTGGTGTGGAAGACCGGATACGATCGCCGCGCATTCTTGAGCTGGACGGCGGTGTTTTGGGTGCTGCTGCTGGTCTGCTTTTTTCTGATGCCGCCGCCGTATCCAAATCCAGGATTGACTCCGGTCAATATCAACTACGTGTGGGGGCCGGACGAGCATATGGCGCAGACCTGGGTGACGGCCTACGTCTGGCTAATGGGGCTCTTGATCGGACTGCCGCTGTTGGTATTCGCGCCGACGCATCTGATCCTCAGCCGCATCGTTCCTAAGCGCGCTCATGCCGGTCCTGGCCGCCTATAGATCAAACCTATTCGTTGCCCTGCGCTTCGCGTGGCGCGACCTGCGCGGCGGCTTGCACGGCTTTGGGGTTTTCATTGTTTGCATCGCACTCGGCGTGGCTGCGATTGCCGGCGTCGGTTCGGTCGCCGGCTGTTTGACGGACGGTATTTCCAATGCCGGGCAGGTGATCCTCGGCGGCGATCTCTCCTTCTCGCTGATCCAACGGCAGGCAAGCGCGGCTGAACGCGCATTCTTGGATGCTCACGGCTCCCTATCCGCCGTCGCCACCACGCGAGCAATGGCGCGCGGCGGCAATGGACAGACGGCGCTGGTCGAGCTGAAGGCGGTCGACAACGCTTATCCGCTGTTCGGCGCGGTCGTGACCAAGCCGACCATGCCGCTGCGAGAGGTATTGGCGCAAAGGGACGGCGCGTTTGGCGCCGCGGTCGATCCGGCCCTGCTCGCGCGGCTCAATTTGAAGGTTGGCGATCGCATCCGCATCGGCAACGCAGTGGTCGCGCTACGCGCCGCACTGACCAACGAACCGGATAAGCTTTCCGGCGGTATCGGCTTCGGACCGCGGGTCCTGATCAGCGACGCGGCGCTGCGCGCCAGCGGCCTGGTCCAGCCGGGAAGTCTGGTGCGCTGGCAATACCGGCTGCGCCTTCCCGCCGCGAACGCGAGCAACGCCGCGGTGGCCGCCACCAAAAGGCAGGCGCAGGCAACGTTTTCCGACGCCGGCTGGGAGGTTCGCACCCGCGACAAGGCATCGCCGCAGCTCGAACGCACGATTGAGCGCTTCACCGAATTCCTTACGCTGGTGGCGCTGACGACGCTCCTGGTCGGCGGAATAGGCGTCGCCAATGCGGTCATGGCGCACCTCGCCCGCAAGCGCGACGCAATCGGCACCATGAAGGCGCTCGGCGCCACCGGCAGCGCCGTCTTTGCGATTTATTGCACCGAGATCGTCCTGGTGGCGTTATGCGCAAGCGCGATTGGCGCCGGGCTCGGCGCAGCGCTGCCGTTCACCATCTTCTATTGGTTCGGCACCCTCATTCCGCTGCCGGCGACACCGTCCCTGCATCCCGCAATCTTGGGGCTGTCGGTCTGCTACGGGCTGCTGACAGCCCTGGCGTTCGCCTTATGGCCGCTGGGACGGGCGCACGACATCTCCGTCTCGATGCTGTTTCGCGAGCAGGTGACCCCCGAGCGTCATTGGCCGCGCGGGCGCTATATGGTGGCAACCGGATTGGTCATTGCCACTTTTGCCGGACTGGCCGTCATCGCCACCGACCAGCATCGCCTCGCGGCGATCTTCATCGCGTCGGCGGCAGGCATTTTCGTCACGCTGCGCATCCTTGCGCTGCTGGTCATGTGGGGCGCACGGCGCCTACCACGTTGGCGCTGGACGACGTTACGTCTCGCCATCGCCAACACTCACAGACCTGGCGCGCTCACGCCAACGATCATGCTCTCGCTTGGCCTTAGCCTCGCTCTGCTCACGACCATCATCGAAATCGACGGCAATCTGCGTCGCGAGTTCACGTCCGCTCTGCCGGCCAAAGCTCCGTCGTTTTTCTTTCTCGACATCCCGGCGGCTGGCGCCCAGCGGTTTGACGCCTTTGTGCATGCCAACGCGCCCGGCTCCAGCGTCGAACGCGTCCCGATGTTGCGCGGCCGTATTGTTGCGGCACGGGGCATCAAGGCCGATGATCTCAAGCCCACGGCCCGATCGCGCTGGGTGCTGCGCGGTGATCGCGGCATTACCTATTCGGCTACCGTGCCTGCTGGCTCGCGTGTGGTCGAGGGAAAATGGTGGAACAAGGACTATTCCGGCACGGCCCTGGTCTCGGTCGAGAGCAAATCGGCCCACGACCTCGGCCTGAAGGTCGGCGACGCCATCACCGTCAACGTACTCGGCCGCGACATCACCGCTCGAATCGCCAATTTGCGAGCCGTCGACTGGCAGAAACTTGGCATCAATTTCATCCTGGTCTACTCGCCAGGCGCCTTTGCGGGCGCGCCGCATAGCGATATCGCCACGCTCACATTTGCCGATGGTGGTACTCCGGCCGAGGAAGCCGCATTCGTAAAATCCATGGCGGCCACGTTTCCAACGGTGACCGCGATCGGCGTCAAGGGCGAACTCGACACGTTCGACGCCATTCTCAGCAAGCTGGTGCTGGCGCTACGCGGTGCGAGTTCAGTGGCGCTGCTGGCGGCGGCATTGGTATTGGGCGGCGGCCTCGCCGCCAGCCAGCGTTTTCGCATTTACGACGCGGTCATCCTTAAGACCGTCGGGGCAACGCGGGCGCTGCTGTTGGGCGCCTATGCGATCGAATACACCTTCCTTGGACTCGCGGCCGCACTGTTCGGGGTTGCCGTGGGCTCCGCTGCCGCTGCCCTGGTCGTGACCCAGGCCATGGAACTCCGCTTTGTCTTTCTGCCCTGGCAGGCGATTGGCACCGTTCTGGGTGCGCTTTTCGTCACAGTCGTCCTCGGCCTAGCCAGTACCTTTGGCGCGCTCGGCCGCAAGCCTGCGGAGGTGTTGAGGAATCTTTAGCCCCCAAGCGGCTGGGCGCCACGCATGAAGCGTTTGTAATACTTGCAAAATTGCAATTCGCCCATCTGGCGCGGACAGCGCTTTCGCATTACATAGCCTTCGCGTCATAGGCGTCCAGGCGCCGGATGCTGAAGCCCGGCAAGCCGGGCCAAACCAGGGGTATTCACATGTCCGACTTCGATCGGAATCTCACCGCCCGGTCCGGTTATGGCACTGACCAGATTGCGATCGACGCGGGTCTGCGCGCCTACATGATCCGCGTCTACAACTACATGATGGTCGGCGTGGCGCTGACCGGCGTGGTGTCATGGCTGACTTTCTCGCAAGCGGTCGTTACAAACGCCGACGGGCAGATCACCGGGCTGACGAGCTTCGGTCAAGCGATCTACAGCGGTCCGCTTACGATCATCCTGCTGCTCGGCACGCTCGGGCTGGTCTTCTTCATGAGCTTCCGCATCAACCGGCTGCAGCCGAGCACGGCTCTGGCGCTGTTCATGGTCTATGCGGGCGCGCTGGGACTCGTTCTGTCGTCGGTATTTATCCAGTACACGGCTTCGTCGGTCACACAGACGTTTTTCGTCTCGGCCGCCTCGTTCGGCGCATTGAGCCTGTACGGCTATACGACCAAGCGCGATCTCTCGCCGGTCGGCTCGTTCCTGATCATGGGCCTGTTCGGCCTGATCATCGCGATGCTGGTGCAAATGTTCCTGCACAGCGCGGGGCTGAGCTTCGCAATCTCGGCCATCGGCGTGCTGATCTTCGCCGGGCTGACCGCCTGGGACACGCAACGGATCAAGGAGATGTACAGCGCGCAGGACGACGGTACCGTTGCCGGCCGCAAGGCGGTGATGGGAGCGCTGGCGCTCTATCTCGATTTCATCAACCTGTTCCTGTTCATGCTGCGCTTCATGGGTAACCGGCGCTAAGTTAATCAATCATCGCTGTTGCAACGCCTCGGGGCAAAAACCCGGGGCGTTTTATTTTTCGCCAATCATCGACGTGGTGATCCGCCGGGGCGGGGCCTGCCGATGTCCGCGACATCACGCGGATTTATGCCGACGCCGTGGAGCACGGAACCGCGACATTCGAGATCCAATCGCCGGACGAAGCCGAAATGGGCCGCCGTCAGCAAGCCTTGCTGGCGCGCAACTACCCGTATCTCGTCGCCGAGCGCGCGCCGACGCCGTCGCGGGCTATGCTTATGCGGGACCTTATCGCGAGCGCCCGGCCTATAGATGGTGCGCGGAGGATTCGATCTACGTCGCGCCGGAGGTGCCCCGCCAAGGCATCGGCCGTCTTTTGCTCGCTCGTCTGGTCGCCGAGGCAGAGGCGGTAGGCTTCCGACAGATGATCGCGGTGATTGGCGACTCGGCCCAAGCGGCATCGATCGCCGTGCATTGCCGTGCAGGCTTCGCTTCTATCGGCACATTACGCTCGGTCGGCTTCAAGCACGGCCGCTGGCTCGGCCGCGGCGACGCGTCATCGCCGGGCAGTGTACCGGACTGACGTGTGGCCGTGCCTGGCACGCCTTGTCAATCAGCTCGCGACCAGACGTACCGAGCGGTCGAGCGCGCCAAGGACCCGATCCAATTCGCGGCCGCGGCGAAGGATATGCCCGGTCGCCGAAATGACGCTGTAAGCGCCCTGGCGGCGCTCGAGCCGCGGATTTTTCTCGATGCGATAAATCGGGACCTCACAGGCGTGGCGGAACACGGAAAATACGGCACGATCCTTGAGAAAATCGATTGCGTAATCGCGCCACTCGCCGGCGGCGACCTTACGGCCGTAGAGACTGAGGATTCGGTCAAGTTCGCGGCGGCTAAAAGTGACGTCGCTTGCGGGGACGGTCGCACGCAACTCGCCCCCATGCCGGGGTGCCCCATCGCGCTCTGCGCGATGGGGACCCCGTATCGCGCTCGGTTCAACTTCGCCGATGTTCATACGGCGCCTCCTGTGTCACGACAGTGCTTCAGAGAATCATGATCGCGCCGCGGCAGCGGGCCCGCAAGAGCCTCCGACGCGGCAAATGCGCAATTGGGAAGAGGAGCCTGGCGAGCAGAAGCATCCAAGGGGTGCGTCATTATCGACCGCCAAAATCACGGCTTCGTTAGGCGAATCATAATGCGGCCCCATTTCGGCCCAGCACACGCCAAGCTGACCTGCGAAACGATGGACCGTTGCCTCACGGCCCGGTCTGGATCGTATTCCGGATTCCTCAGCCCCCCAGCCCCCCGGGGTGCGAGCGGACCGGGCCAGAGTTTTTAGCGTCCGGTTCAATCCCCAATATCTCGGCCGGCCTAACGCCGGCCTTTTTTGGACAGCAGAGGCAAAACGGCGGGTGTGCCGATAAGGGCTGCCGCTACCGGCTCGTCGTGCCCGGCCTGTCGTCCGTTATTTTCTGCGCGAGCGGGATGAGGGCCGCACCTAGAACGATTCCGGGCTTGGCGCGCGTGCCCTCTTGCACAAAGACCGCGGCGGCATCGATGTTGCCACTGTCGATCTGGGTAAGAGGAACGCTCCAGGTGGAATCTGTCCCGGTAAATTCACCGAGCTTGTCCCATGCGCGCACCACATTGTGGTAGGTAATCGTTCGGCCGTCGTTCTCGCCGCGGCCGATCGAGACCGCCACGGCGGTGAGCAGCGGGCACAGCCATACTTCGCCGCTGTTGTTTTGTCCGGGAGCTGCCTTCACCGTCACGGTCAGGACACCGTGTGCGGCCGCCAATCGAACCGGCAGAGACATGATTGCCGGATTGCGATCAGTCTGAGCAATCACGTGCTCTATTGCGGCGCGGTCGCTGCCGAGCGCGTGCATGCTGCCGTTGACGATCATTTGCGGCGTATAGATGTCGCGATCGCCGCGCATGCGCGCATAGGCGCGCTGGCGGGCCGAATGTCCCGGCAGCGCAAGGGTGTCTTTCCAGCCGAGATAATCCCAAATGTTGATCGGAAGGCTCAGTGCGACGACCGAAGGATCCTTGGTAAATTGGCCGAGCAGCTTATCGGCTGGCGGGCACGACGAGCAGCCTTGACTGGTGAAGAGTTCAAGCAGCGCCCGCGGAGCGGCGGATGCAGAGCCGAGGCTTGCGAACAGGAAAAAGGTGAAAAGCGAGGCCGACACGAGGCGGCGACTGAGCATTTTCAACTCCACCCCAAAATCCCTGTGGGCTCATGGGAAGGCATGGTGACCGAAAAACTGTTACCGCTCGACAGCGTCACCTGCCACTCAATTCGAGGTGAGGCCGGACCGAAGCCGGCCCGTCCCGACCAACAGGTCCGCGTATGCGATCAGGCTGCCAAATGGCGCAGTACATACTGCAGGATGCCGCCGTTTTTATAGTAGTCGAGTTCATCGACCGTATCGATACGGCAGATCAGAGGTACGCGCTTGAGCCCGCCATCGGCGGCGACGATCTCGGCGAACAGGCGCTGATGCGGCTTGAGATCGCCGTGCAGGCCACGGATCGTCACCTGCTCGTCACCCCTGATGCCCAGGGTCTGCCACGACGTGCCCTCTTCGAACACGAGCGGCACGACGCCCATTCCGACCAGATTGGAACGGTGAATACGCTCGAACGACTGCGCAACGACAGCGCGCACGCCCAAAAGGATGGCGCCTTTGGCCGCCCAGTCGCGCGACGAGCCCGTGCCGTATTCCTTGCCGGCGAACACCACGAGCGGCACGTGCTCGGTCTTATAGCGCATCGCCGCATCATAGATGGTCATGCGCTCTTTCGACGGATAATGGATCGTGTAGCCGCCTTCGACTCCAGGCAGCATCTGGTTCTTGATACGGATGTTGGCAAAAGTGCCGCGCATCATCACCTGGTGATTGCCGCGCCGCGTGCCGTACTGATTGAAATCACGTGGACGGACCTGATGATCGCGCAGGTATTCGCCGGCCGGACTATCCTCCTTGATCGATCCCGCCGGTGAAATGTGATCCGTCGTGATCGAGTCGAGGAACAGACCGAGAATTCTGGCGTCGACAATATCTTCGATCGGCTGGCTCCGTTTCGGCATCCCTTCGAAATAGGGCGGGTTTTGCACATAGGTGGAGCGGTCATCCCACTTGAAGGTCAAACCGCCCTTGACCGCAATCTTGCGCCAATTGGCGTCGCCCTTGAAGACGTCGGCATATTTGCGCGTGAACATCTGCTTGTTGATGCTCTTGGCGATGGCGGAGGCGATTTCGCGGCTCGTCGGCCATAAATCGCGCAGATAGACCTTCCGGCCTTTTTGATCGGTGCCGAGCGGCGCCTTGGCGACGTCGACCTGCATCGAGCCCGCGATCGCATAGGCCACGACGAGCGGCGGTGAGGCGAGGTAATTCGCACGCACATCGGCGTTGACCCGGCCCTCGAAATTGCGATTGCCGGAAAGCACCGCGGCAGCCACCAGATCGTTCTTGTTGATGGCCTCGGAAATCTCTTCAGGCAAAGGACCGGAATTGCCGATGCAGGTGGTGCACCCGAAACCGACCAGATTGAAGCCGAGCGCGTCGAGATACTTCTGCAGCCCGGACTTTTGATAATACTCCTCGACCACCTGGGACCCCGGCGCCAGCGATGTCTTGACCCAGGGCTTGACCGTGAGTCCCTTTTCGACAGCCTTCTTGGCGAGGAGCCCGGCCGCCATCATCACGCTGGGATTTGACGTGTTGGTGCACGAGGTGATCGCTGCGATTACCGCGTCGCCGTGCCCGAGGGTGAAGTCGCGGCCTTCGACCGGAACACGCTTGTCCATCTCCGCGGACTTGTCGAACTCCTGGTCCATCGACTGAGCGAAACCGCCTTTGACTTCCTTGAGTGCAATGCGGTCCTGCGGACGCTTCGGCCCGGCCAGTGACGGCTCGATCGAGCCCAGTTCAAGCTTGAGCACCTCGGTAAACACCGGATCGGGGGTGTTCTTGGTGCGATAGAGGCCCTGTGCCTTGGCGTACGCAATGACCAGCGCGATCAGATCGGCCGGACGGCCGGTCTCGCGCAGATAACGGATGGTATCGTCATCGATCGGGAAAAATCCGCATGTGGCCCCATATTCGGGGGACATATTGCCGATGGTGGCGCGGTCGGCGATCGATAGACCCGCCAGCCCGGGTCCGAAATATTCCACGAATTTGCCGACAACCCCGCGCTTGCGTAGCATCTGCGTCACGGTCAACACGAGATCCGTTGCGGTCATGCCCTCCTTGAGCTTGCCATTCAAGCGCACCCCGATCACTTCCGGCAACAGCATCGAATAAGGCTGGCCGAGTATGGCAGCCTCGGCCTCGATACCGCCGACGCCCCAGCCCAGCACGGAAAGCCCGTTGACCATGGTGGTGTGCGAGTCGGTTCCGACCAGCGTGTCCGGGTAGGCGAGTTCGCTGGCAACCGTTTTCTCCTTGTCGGCGAATTGCACCTTGGCCTTCGCGCTCCAAACCGTGCGCGAGAGATATTCGAGGTTCACCTGGTGGCAGATCCCGGTGCCGGGGGGCACCACGCGAAAATTCTCGAACGAGCTTTGCGCCCATTTGAGGAATCGGTAGCGCTCCTGGTTCTGCTTGTATTCCTCTTCGACGTTCTTCTTGAACGAGTCGCGGTGGGCGAAAAAATTCACCGCTACGGAGTGGTCAATGACGAGATCCACCGGCACCAGCGGGTTGATTTTTTTCGGATCGCCGCCGAGATGCTCCATGGCGTCACGCATCGCGGCAAGATCGACCACGGCGGGGACGCCGGTGAAATCCTGCATCAACACTCGCGCCGGGCGGAACGCCAGTTCGCGGTCAGAGGTCTTGGTCTTTAGCCATTGCGCGACGGCCAGGATATCGTCCTTGCCGACGGTGTGGCCGTCCTCGTTGCGCAGCAGGTTTTCCAGCAAGACCTTAAGCGAGAAAGGGAGGCGCGAAATGCCCTTTAATCCGTTCTTCTCCGCCACCGGCAGGCTGTAATAGGCATAAGTCTTGGAGCCCACCTTGAGCGGCCGCAAACATTTGAAGCTGTCGAGCGAATCCATGATTTTGTTCCTATCCTCGCCGGCCGGGCACCGGGGCAAAGTGGACGCAATTGTTGCCAAGACGCGCGCCAACGGACCGCCGGCGGGGCGGATACGGCAGAGCCGATCCGGGGCCCGCGATCCACGTGCGGCTTATAAGGTCATTTCAACGATTCTGCCAGTTCGGCAACGAATAACCGCTATATCCAGGGTGACGCGGCCTTTGCCTCCGCGCCGGGAAAGCTAGCGATGCGGCTTAGCGCGGCTCAACTCGCTTGTCATCGCGGTGGGCGCGACGTTTTCACCGGCATAAGCTTCAGCCTCGGCTCCGGCGAACTCCTGGCTGTTACCGGACGCAACGGCGCGGGCAAGTCCTCCTTGCTGCGGATTATTGCCGGACTTGTCCGCGTTGCCGGGGGCAAAATCCTTCTCGAAGGTGGCGATCCCGAACTCACCATTGCCGAACAGGCTCACTATCTCGGGCATCAGGATGCCCTTAAGCCGGCCCTGTCGGTCGGTGAAAACCTGCGCTTCTGGACGGGCTTTTTGAGCGCCGAAAAGGCGGAAATAAGCGCCGCCCTGGAAGCTGTCGGGCTCGTTTCCCTGATCGACTTGCCGGCCGGCTATCTTTCAGCAGGCCAGCGCCGACGGCTGTCGATTGCACGGGTTCTCGCCATCAAGCGGCCGATCTGGCTCCTCGACGAGCCGATGAGCACGCTGGACGCCGCCGCTCAGGAGCGGCTCGCCGCGCTGATGCGGGCACATCTCGGGGACGACGGTCTCATTCTTGCGGCCACGCATGGCTCGCTTGGAGTCGATGCCTCGCAGGAGTTGCAGCTCGGAGAACCGTCATGAACGCCCTCGCTGCCCTTCTGGTCCGCGACATGCGCATCGGCGTGCGTGTGGGTGGCGGGGCGCTGATGGGCGTGCTCTTCTTTCTGGTCGTGGTTACGCTGGTTCCGTTCGCGGTTGGCCCGGACCTCGCGCTGCTCAAGCGCATCGGCCCGGCAATCCTTTGGCTTGCCGCGCTGCTGGCGAGTCTTCTGGCTCTTGACCGGCTTTTCGCCGCCGACCACGAAGACGGCTCGCTCGATCTCCTGCTGATGAGCCGCGCCCCGCTCGAACTGGTCGTCGCCATCAAGGGCCTGGCCCATTGGCTCACGACCGGCCTGCCGCTGGTGGTTGCCGCGCCACTGATCGGACTTTTGCTCGATCTCGATCCGCCCGCCGAAGCGGCGCTAGTGCTCACACTCCTGGTCGGCACCCCGGCACTGACTTTCATCGGCCTGATTGGAGCCGCGCTGGCCGTGGCCTTACGCCGCGGCGGGCTCTTGCTCGCGGTGCTGGTCTTGCCGCTGACCGTACCGGTGCTGATTTTCGGCGTCGCAGCGGCCAATGCTGCTATTGCGGGCCCAGTGCCGTTCGGGACGCCATTCACCATCCTATGCGCGCTGACCTTGGCGAGCCTGGTCGTCGGCCCCTTCGCGGCCGCCGCTGCATTGCGCCAGGAGATGGAATAGCAGTGGGTCATGCAAATTTGAACGTGAATGTCCCGCCATCGCTGTATTGCCGTAGCAGGATGGATTAGGTAGCTGCCAATGGCCCTGACCGATCTTGCCAACCCGTCGCGTTTTCTGTCGCTTGCCAATCGCGCTATTCCCTGGCTTGCCGGCCTGACGGTGATCGTATTGGCGTTCGGGCTCAATCAGGCCATGATTGCCCCGAACGACTATCAGCAGGGCGCGACCGTCAAGATCATGTATCTGCACGTGCCATCGGCCTGGTTGAGCATGATGGCTTGGGGGGTGATGAGCGTGGCTGCACTCGGCACTCTGGTCTGGCGCCATCCGCTCGCCGATGTCGCCGCCAAAGCCGCGGCCCCGATCGGCGCGGCCTTCGCGCTTTTATGCCTAGTTACCGGCTCGCTCTGGGGCCGACCCGAATGGGGCACCTATTGGGTGTGGGACGCGCGGCTCACCTCAGAGCTGGTCCTGTTGCTGCTTTATCTCGCCGTGATTGCGATTTGGCGTACTGTCGAGGACCCAACGCGAGCGGCGCGAGCCGCGGCGGTGTTCACCCTGGTCGGCGCCATCGATCTGCCGATCATCAAATACTCCGTCGATTGGTGGAACACGCTTCATCAAGGGTCGTCCTTGAGTCTTACCGGCTCGACAATCTATCCGACAATCCTCATTCCGCTTCTTATCATGGCGGTCGCTTTCACGCTTCTGTTCGCGACCTTGCAGCTCGCGGCGATGCGTAACGAGATATTGCGGCGGCGCGTACGCACGATGCGGCTCATGCAAGCGAGCTCCAGTTGACGATGGAAATCATTCCCCACCTGCCTTTCATCGTCGCTTCTTATGCCGCCGCTTTTGTCGTTGTCGCTGGACTGGTCGCATGGGTCATGCTTGATTTTCGTGCGCAACAACGCGCGCTCTCGGACCTTGAAAGCCGCGGGTTGACGCGCCGCTCGACGAGCGCGCGCCAAAACCGGCCAGTTGAACAGGCGGAGGAGAAGGCGTGAGCGCCGCCGCGAACGACAACGTCAACAAACGGACGCGCCGGATATTTGTCCTGCTGCCACTCGGTGTTTTCCTCTCCGTGGCAGTGTTGTTCTTCGTTGGATTGCGGTCCGGCGATCCGTCTCTGCTGCCGTCCGCATTGATTGGCCATCACGTGCCCGACACGAATTTGCCGCCGATCGCCGGACTCAATCGCGACGGCAAGCCGGTTCCCGGTCTTGATGCGGCGAACTTCAAGGGCGCGGTGACGATCGTGAACGTGTGGGCATCGTGGTGCGTACCGTGCCACGACGAAGCGCCGATGCTGATGCAATTGGCACAGGACAAGCGCCTGCGCCTCGTCGGCATCAACTACAAGGACGACCCAGGCAACGCCCGGCGCTTTCTCGGGCGCTACGGCGATCCTTATGCGGCGGCCGGCGCGGACGAGAACGGCCGCGCGGCGATCGATTGGGGCGTCTATGGCGTTCCGGAAACCTTCATCGTCGGGCACGACGGCCGCATCGCCTACAAACTGGTCGGACCGATCACGCCGGATAATTACTTCGCATTGCTCAAGCCGCAGATCGACAAGGCGGTGGCGGCGGGGTCGTGATCATCACTCCCCGGCTGGCGTGGGCTCGACGGCGTATTTCTTCATCAGCGGCGTCTGCAGCGCGGCAAAGACGAAGGTCAGCGGCGTCACTCCGAAAACCTTAAAGTCGACCCACACATTGGTTGAAGTGTTGCGCCATACGATCTCGTTGAGCACCGCAAGCACGAAAAAAAATAGTGCCCAGCGCCAAGTGAGCTTGCGCCAGCCTTCATCGGTCAACTGGAACAGCGAATCGAACACCACGCCGAGAAGCGCCTTGTTGAAGAAAAGCCCGCCCAACAGCACGGCTCCGAACAGCGCATAGATGATGGTCGGCTTGACCTTGATGAACGTGGCATCGTGCAGGATGATCGTGAGGCCGCCGAAGATCACGACGATTATCGCGGTGACCACGGGCATGATCGGCAGACGCCGGATCATGACATAGGAAACCGCGAGCGCCACCAGCACTGCCACCATGAAGGTCCCGGTGGCGACGAAAATGCCGTAGCGGGAATTGGCGAGGAAGAACAGCAAAAGCGGCCCAAGATCGAGCACGAGTTTGAGAAGCGGATTGAGCTGCGGCTTCTTGGTTTGTTCCATGTTACCGGTCTTCGGCACGCAATCGGACTGTCGCGCCAGAGGTAATGCGTCTTCGCTCACCCGCGCAAGAGGCGAAGCTTATTCGTCGAGACCCGCGATCGCACGGGCGAAATCGCGGGCCGAAAATGGCGCCAGATCCTCGATGCTTTCGCCGATGCCGATGAAATGGACCGGCAGCTTGAACTTTGCCGCCAGCGCAACGAGAATGCCGCCGCGGGCAGTGCCATCGAGCTTGGTCATGACCAGCCCGGTGACGCCCGCCGTCTTCTGAAAAACCTCGACCTGCGACAGCGCGTTCTGTCCGACGGTCGCATCGAGCACCAAGAGAACCGCATCCGGCGCCAAGGCGTCGACCTTCTTGATCACGCGCAGTACCTTCTGCAGCTCGTTCATCAGCTCGGAGCGGTTCTGCAGGCGGCCAGCAGTGTCGACCAGCAGTACGTCGGTACCGCGTTGCTTCGCGGCGGTCACGGCGTCGAAGACGAGGCCGGCCGCATCGGCGCCGGGCTCGCGCGCGAAGAAATCCGCTCCGGTCCGCGCCGCCCAGATTTTGAGCTGATCGATGGCGGCGGCGCGAAAGGTATCGCCTGCCGCCATCATGACGCTGCGTCCCTCGGCACGGAACTTTGCCGCGAGCTTGCCGATGGTCGTCGTCTTTCCCGAGCCGTTGACGCCGACGACGAGAATGACAAAAGGGTTACGTCCCGCGTCGACCGCAAGCGGTCGCGCCACCGCGCTGAGCGCTTTCTCGACTTCGGCCGCCACGACGGACTTGACCTCATCGGCCGAGATCCCCGCCTCGTAACGGCCGTCGCGCAAGGCGGCGGCAATCCGATCCGCCGTCTGCGGGCCGAGATCGGCGCGAACGAGCGCGTCTTCGATATCCGCGATGGTCTCCGCGTCGAGCTTGCGCTTGGAAACCAGATCGGTAATGGCGCCGCCAAGCGCGGAAGAGCTGCGCTTGAGCCCTCCACTCAGGCGCCGCCACCAGCTTGCCTTTTGTGCTTCCGTCGCGCTGTCGTTCATGTGCGGCCCGTGATAGCGGTTTCGCCAATCGAGGCAAACCATGACCTCCGAAGAAATGGTGGCGCGGCTCCTGTATCGCGATGGGCTGATGCTGGTGATCGACAAACCGGCGGGACTCGCCGTGCATCCGGGCCCTCCGAGCACCGATAACGGCAAGGAGTGCCTGCAACATCATTTCGACGCGCTGCGGTTCGGGCTGCCGCGGGCGCCGGCGCTTGCACATCGGCTGGACCGGGACACCTCGGGCTGCCTCGTCCTCGGCCGCCACCGCAAGGCGCTGGCCCAGCTCGGACGCTTGTTCAAGAATGGCGCGGTCGGCAAGACCTACTGGGCGGTAGTGGAAGGCTCGCCGCAAACCGACGAGGGCACGATCGACCTGCCGCTCGGCCGCCTTGATGTCACCCGCGGCTGGTGGATGAAGCACGATCCACAAGGACAGCCAGCAGCCACCAAATGGAGAGTAATGGGGCGCTATCCATTTGCCTCCACCTGGAAGGGCGAGGTCAACCTGCCACAGGCAGCTCGGGTGGGGGTCAACCAAGACGGATCGCCCCACCCTGCCGGATTCGCCAGCGATTCCCACGCTTTAGGGGAGGGTAAAGTGCTCACTTGGCTCGCGCTCGAACCGCTGACCGGCCGCACCCATCAGCTTCGCGTCCACTGTTCTGAAATGGGTTGGCCGATACTAGGCGACGGGATTTACGGCAATGCTCCGCGGTCGGGCGGACCCGGCCTGCAACTGCATGCACGAGAGATCGTGGTGCCGCTTTACAAAAACCGCGAACCCGTCCGCGTGACCGCGCCGGTGCCAAAGCACATGCGGGAGTGGCTCATGCCATGCGGGTGGAATGGCGAAAACGGCGTCCCCCGCCGCGTGCATCGTTCCGGAGCCCGAGCGCAGGCTGGGGAACCCGAGTCCGTAATCACCAATGGTGAGCGTTCACCCGCGGTTCGTGATGATGGTTCCGGAATCGCGCCTTTGCGCGATCTGGAATGACGCCTCAATAGATGGTTTGTTTGATGCGCTCGGGCGCGGCGCGGTCGTGCTCGGGGCCGCCCATCTTGCCGTCCGTCAGCTCCGCGAGAATCGACCCGGGCGTCGGCAAGGTCTTGCGATCCACCTTACTCGATGCTTCCCAAAGCTTCGAGCGGATGATTGCCTTGGTACACTGGAAATAGGCGCGCTCGACCGTGACCATCAACACGCATTTCGGCGCCTTGCCGTTCATGGCAAAGCTTTCCGTCAGCTTCGGATCGGTCGAAATGCTGGCCCGGCCGTTGACCCGCATGGTTTCGCCGACGCCCGGAATGAGAAACAGCAACGAGATACGCGGGTCGCGCACCAGATTGCGCAAGCTGTCGATGCGATTGTTGCCGCGGCGGTCAGGAACCGCGAGCGTGTGTTCGTCGAGCACCCGAACGAAGCCCGGCGGGTCGCCGCGCGGCGAGCAGTCGAGACCTTCGGGCCCGCAGGTCGCCACCACGCAGAACGGCGCAGCCTCGACCAGTTTGCGATATTGCGGCGAAATGCGGTCGGTTTCCTTGAACAGCGCGGGGCCGTAGGGCGCATCCGCATAGAGCTGTTCAAGCTCCGCGGTGGTTTTAATCGTGTGTTCGTGCCCGTTGCGGTCCATGGCGATCTCCGTCCAAGCGCCGAATATCCGGATATGCCGAATATCCGGATATTATGTTATGCGGCCAGCAATTGTCTGCCATCATGCGCGGCAATTTTCACGTCGACAATTTGCCCAGGGCTTCCGGTTTGCGCCAGCTTGACCTTGATGAACTGGCCGGTGCGGCCCATCTCGCGCGACTCCACGAGCACGCAACGCGTCGCGCCGATTTCGCGGTCGAGATGGCGGATCAGCGCCTGGGCGCCGCGTTCGCGCAATCGCCGCGCCCGCTCCTTGACGACATCGCGCGCGACCTCAGGCATGCGCGCCGCCGGTGTTCCCGGCCGCGGCGAGAAGGGAAAGACGTGCAGTTGGGTCAAGCCGCACGCCTCGACAAGGTCGAGCGAGTTCTGAAACATCCCTTCGGTCTCGGTCGGGAAGCCTGCGATCAGATCGGCGCCGAACGCCACGTCCGGCCGCAGACGGCGCACGTCGTTGCAGAACGCGACTGCGTCGGCGCGCGAATGCCGGCGCTTCATGCGCTTGAGAATGAGATCGTCCCCCGCCTGCAGCGAGAGATGCAGATGCGGCATTAGCCGTCCGTCATTGCCGAACGCATCAAGCAGATCGCGGTCGGCTTCGACCGAATCGACCGACGAAAGCCGCAGCCGCTTGAGAGCCGGCACGCGCCCGAGGATCGCTTTGACCAGCATACCGAGCTTTGGCGCTCCGGGCAGGCCGGCGCCGTAGCCGGTGATATCGACGCCTGTCAGCACCACCTCACGGTAATCGTTGTCGACCAGGCGCCGTACATCCTCCACCACGGCGTCCACCGGCACCGAGCGCGAATTGCCGCGGCCGAATGGAATGATGCAGAAGGTGCAGCGATGATCACAACCATTCTGCACCTGCACGAAGGCGCGGGTGCGGCGTGCCCCCTCCCTACCCTCCCCCGCTCGCGGGGGAGGGTAGGGAGGGGGCAAATGCGCGGCGAATCCCTTCACCGCCATGATGTCGCCGACGACAGCCCTTTCGGTATTTGTCTGGTCGACCGCATCACGCGACCATGCAGCCGGATTCAGCTTTTCGGTGTTGCCGAGAATCCGATCGGGCTCGGGCATGGCGGCAAATGTCTGCGGTTCGGTCTGCGCCGCGCAGCCCGTGACAACGATCTTGGCCTGCGGCCGCTGGCGGTGCAGAGCACGGATCGCCTGCCGCGCCTGGCGAACCGCCTCGGCAGTCACCGCGCAGGTATTGACCACGACCGTGTCGCGGAGCCCGGCGGCCTCGGCTTGACGGCGGATGACCTCCGATTCAGCGAAGTTGAGCCGGCAGCCGAAGGTAACGACCTCCACGCTCATGGCGCCGCTCCAGCGACGGCAGCCAAGGCGGCGTCGAACCTGCCCTCGTGTTCGTACTCCACCGGGCCGGTCATCAGCACGTGATCGTCGGCCGTGCGCCAGTCGATGGTAAGATCGCCGCCCGGCAGGGTGACCGTAACCTCGCGGCCAGTCCGGCGCAGCCGAGCCGCGGCCACGGCCGCCGCACAGGCCGCCGAGCCGCAGGCTTTCGTGAGGCCGGCGCCGCGCTCCCAGGTGCGGATTACAACATGCTCGCGCGACGGCGTTGCGGCGAGCGTAATGTTGGCGCGTTGCGGGAAAATCGGATGGCATTCGAGCAGCGGTCCGATCTTTTCAAGGTCGCAACCGTGCGGATCGTCGACCCAGAAAATGGCGTGCGGATTGCCCATGCTGACCACGGAGGGTGAATGCAGAATCGGCGCTCCGCGCGGACCGATTTCAAGTTCGATGCGGCGTGTGTCGGCAAATTCCGCCGCGAGCGGAATTTCATTCCAGCGAAAGCGCGGCACACCCATGTCCACCATGAACAGTCCTTCACGGCCTTGCCAGCACGGAATGATCCCCGCCGCCGTTTCAAAGACGAGCTTGGCCTTGCCGGTGTGGCCGCCGATCAAGGCCGCGACGCAGCGCATGCCGTTACCGCAGGCGCCAGCCTCCGAGCCGTCATTGTTGTAGATGCGGACGGCGGCATCGGTACCGCTTCGCGGCGGATAAAGCGCCATCAGCTGATCGTAGGGCTCCTGGCGCGCGGCGGCGCGCGCCTCAGCGGCCGTAATGGGATGCGGAGCGTCGCGTAGATCGACGATGACGATCTCGTTGCCGAGTCCGTTCATCTTGACGAAGTCGCGATTTGCCAACGCACTCATGATATGACTCGAATATAGGCGACTTATATGAGAACTCAGGTCGCGCGCGCCAGTAGCCCCAGGGGCGCCCTGGGCCACCGCCGAGCCAAAGAACCAATGGTCAACGTCGCGGTGATGATCAATAAAGGGCCGATTACAACTCCCAGACCTGCCCCGGTCGCAGCGTACGGAATCGTTCGGCGGGAATTCCCCCCAGCTTGAGCGCCTCGGCTAACGCGTGAAGCGGCGCGTCGATTGCTTCGTCCGTGAGCTGAAACGTGCCATAATGATGGCCGAGGGCCAGTTCGGCGCCGCAATCGAGCAGGGCCTGCACCGACTCGACGGGATTCATGTGCGCACTGCGCATGAACCAGCGCGGCTCATAGGCGCCGATCGGCAGGATGGCCAACCGCAGCGGTCCGTGGCGCTCGCGCGCGTTACGGAAATTGCCGCCGTCGCCGTAGCCCGAATCGGCGACGAAATAAATGCGTCCCCCGGGCGCGTCGATCACAAATGACGCCCAGAGCGACATATTGCGGTCGGACAAGCTGCGCGCGGACCAATGCTGCGTCGGTACCAGCGTAACGGTCACCGCCCGGCCGATCTTGACGCGATCGCCCCAATCGTAGGCCTCGGCGGCGACGGCGGGATCGGCGTTGCGCATGATTGCGTCATTGCCCAAAGGCGTGATGACGCGGGGACGATGAGTCGCGGCGAGCCGCGACAATGTCGTGACATCGAGATGATCGTAATGGCCGTGCGACACCAGCACGGCGTCGATCGGCGGCAAATCGGCAAATGCAATACCGGGATCGTTCACACGTTTCGGTCCGATATGGCGGAAGGGCGACGCACGTTCCGACCAGACCGGATCGAGCAGCAAGTTGAGGCCGCTCGTCTGAATAAGGAAGCTGGCATGACCCCCATAGGAAATTCGCAAAGCCGCGCCGTTAACCCGCTGCGGCGGCCGGTCGGCATAGGGCGACGGCACCGAGGCCGGCCATTTTGTCCGCGTGTGGCGAAAAAGCCGGTCGAAATGCCAGCGCAGCAGCGCGTGCCGGCCGCGCTGCGGCGTCCGATACGCGTTAAAAAATCGCTCGCCGTCGAAATGATCGGAGATGGGGCCGTGGTAATAGCGCGACATTGCCGCACAATATAGGACGAGAGGGGTAAAAGCGGATCGAGACCCCGCCCGGCAATGTTTGGCGATGCGGCCGTGGTTGACGAATGCAGCGGTGACACCTATTTTCCGCCCGCTCTCGCAAGAGACCGAAAATTCAACCGCTGACCGGCCCAAGAGGCTGGGGGTGACCGCCCGACAGCGCGATGCGCCCTCGGGCGCCAACGCGTTTTGAAAATATGTTCGACAGCCTTTCTGAGCGCCTCAACGGCATTCTTGACCGCCTGACCCGGCGCGGAGCGCTTTCTGAGGCCGATGTCGAAGCGGCTCTGCGCGAGGTCCGACGGGCGCTGATCGAGGCCGACGTCGCGCTCGACGTCGCGCGCGCATTTGCCGACGAAGTAAAGAAGCGCGCAGTCGGCGTCGAGGTCATCAAGTCCGTCACGCCCGGCCAGATGGTCGTGAAGATCGTGCACGACCAGTTGATCGAAACGCTGGGATCGAGCGCCCAGCCGATCGACCTGAATGCCGCACCGCCGGTCGTGATCATGATGGTGGGCTTGCAGGGATCGGGCAAGACTACGACGACTGCGAAGGTCGCCAAGCGTCTTAATGACACCCTAAAGCGCAAAGTGCTGATGGCCTCGCTTGATACGCGGCGGCCGGCAGCCATGGAACAGCTCGCGGTGCTCGGCAAGCAGGTGAGCGTCGACACGTTGCCCGTGGTCGCCGGACAGACGCCGGTGCAGATCGCCGGCCGCGCGCAGCAGGCGGCGCGGCTCGGTGGTTATGACGTGGTGCTTCTCGACACCGCCGGCCGCATCACGCTCGACGAAGCTTTGATGAACGAGGTCGCGGAGGTCCGTCGCGCCGCCAATCCGCACGAAATTTTGCTGGTTGCCGACGCGCTCACCGGCCAGGACGCCGTCAACCTGGCCCGCGCCTTCAACGAGCGGCTCGACATCACCGGCATCGTGCTCACGCGCATCGACGGCGACGGCCGCGGCGGCGCCGCTTTGTCGATGCGAGCGGTCACCGGCAAGCCGATCAAGCTTATCGGCACCGGCGAGAAGCTCGACGCCATCGAGGACTTTTATCCGCAGCGCATCGCCGACCGCATTCTCGGCATGGGCGACATCATCTCGCTCGTCGAAAAGGCGGCCACGACCATCGACGCCGAGAAGGCAATGCGCGCCGCCGAGAAGATGCGCCGCGGCGCGTTCGATCTCTCCGATCTGCGCGAACAGCTCGGGCAGATGATGAACATGGGCGGCATGACCGGGCTGATGGCGATGCTGCCCGGAATAGCCAAGATCAAGAACCAGCTCGCCGAACGAAATCTCGACGAAAAACTGCTGAAGCGACAGATGGCGATCATCGATTCGATGACCCCGAAGGAACGGCGCCATCCCGATCTCCTCAAAGCGAGCCGTAAGCGCCGCATTGCCGCCGGCTCCGGCACCAAGCCGGAGGACATCAACCGGCTTTTGAAAATGCATCGCACCATGGCCGACCTGATGAAGGCGATGGGCGGTGCCAAGCGCGGTCCTATGGCCGGGCTCGCCAATATGTTCGGCTTCGGCGGGGGCGGCACGCCTAGTCCTGAGCAGATGGCGGAGCTTGCGAAGAAAATGCCGGGCGGCATGCCTCAAGGCCTGCCTGGTGCGGGCGGTCTGCCGCCGAATTTTCCCGGTCTGCTGGGTGGAGTACCGAAGTTTCCCGGCGGCCTGCCGGGTCTTCCCGGATCGGGAAAGAAGAAATGATGACGTTGCCCATCATCGTCATTCCGGGGCCGAGCAAAGCGAGGAGCCGGAATGACAAATTGAGAAAGGAAGCTGAATGTCTCTCGTTATCCGCATGGCGCGTGCCGGCACCAAGAAACGACCGTTTTATCATATTGTCGTCGCCGACAGCCATTCGCCGCGTGACGGCCGCTTCATAGAGCGGCTCGGCTATTTCAATCCCTTGTTGCCGAAGGAAAAGACCGAGCGGCTGAAGCTCGATCTGGAAAAGGCGAAGACGTGGATGACAAAGGGCGCGCAGCCGTCCGATCGCGTCATGCGCTTCCTCGACGCCGCCGGCGTGTTGCAGCGACCGAAGCGCAATAATCCCGAGAAGGCCGTTCCGCGCAAGGAGCGCAAGGCCAGGGAGGAAGCCGCCAAAGCGGCGGCAGCAGCGGCGCCCGCGGCTCCCGCCGCCCCAGCAGCATCTTAGCGGACAATGGCGGGTGGCGCGCGGGCGTGCCTCGGGCAAATCGGCGCGCCGCACGGCGTACGCGGCGAAGTGCGGCTGCGCTCGTTCACATCCGATCCGCAGTCGATCGCGGCATACGGCCCCCTCGAAACCGAGGACGGCCGCGTCGTGCAAATCGAGGCGCTTCGGCCGGCCAAAGATCATTTTGTCGCCGCTCTGACGGGCGTTCGCGACCGTGACGCCGCCGAGCGATTGACCAACGTCAAACTCTACGTGCCGCGCGAGCGCCTGCCGCAGCCCGAAGAAGCTGACGAGTTCTACCACGCCGACCTGATCGGGCTTGCCGCCATCGGCCGCGACGAGCAAAGACTCGGCACCGTTATCGCCGTCCACAATTTCGGCGCCGGGGATCTGCTCGAAGTGCGCGCGAATGAGGGCGGCGAGACCGAACTGATCGCGTTCAACGAAACCAATGTGCCGGCGGTCGATATCGAAGCCGGAAGGATTGTGATCGCAGCTACTCCCCTTGCGGCAGACGATGGCGAGGCAAAGCCGAGCCGGGTGAGGCGTCCGGCCAACGAACACCCCGCCGCCGGCTCGCGCCGGCAACGGTCCACCCCTTCCCGCAAGCGGAGAGGGTAAGATGTGGCGCGCGAGCGTTCTTTCCATTTTTCCCGCCATGTTTCCGGGACCGCTCGGCCAAAGCCTCGCCGGCAAGACCCTGGCCGCGGGAGCATGGTCGCTCGACGTGGTCGACATCCGCAATTTTGCATCCGACAAGCATCGCACCGTGGACGACACGCCGGCCGGCGGCGGGCCCGGCATGGTGATGAAGGCCGACGTGCTCGCCCGCGCCATCGATTCTGTGTCGCATGACGACCGCCCGCGCCTGCTCATGTCGCCGCGCGGGGTACAGCTGACACAGGCGCGGGTCGAAGCGCTCACGCGCGGAATGGGCGTTGTTCTGGCCTGCGGCCGGTTCGAGGGAGTCGATGAGCGGGTCATTGCCGCGCGCAATCTCGAAGAGGTGTCGGTCGGCGACTATGTGCTCTCGGGCGGTGAGATCGCCGCCATCGCCCTCATCGACGCCTGCGTGCGCCTCCTACCCGGCGTCATGGGTGCAGCGGCATCTTGTGCCGAAGAAAGCTTCGCCGACGGCCTATTGGAATACCCGCAATACACTCGGCCACAGGTGTTCGAGAGCCGTCCGATCCCCGATGTGCTGCTGTCCGGAGACCACGCCAAGATCGCCGCCTGGCGCCGCGCCGAGGCCGAACGGCTCACCAGGGAGCGGCGCCCGGACCTTTGTTTGGAGCGTGACCAGAAGGTGACAAAGCCCCCGCGTTAGCGTAGAAGCTCGCCCAACCCGCCCGAAACCCAGGACGAACGGCGCGACGCTGGCGCAGCCGTTGGAGATCGTCATGAACCTGCTCAAGCAAATCGAAAACGAACACGTGGCGAAATTGTCCGCCGGCAAGACGATTCCCGAGTTCCAGCCAGGCGATACCGTGGTGGTCAACGTCAAGATCGTCGAGGGCGAGCGCAGCCGCGTACAGGCCTATGAGGGCGTCTGCATCGGCCGCGCCGGCTCGGGCCTGAACGAGAACTTTACGGTGCGAAAGATTTCCTACGGCGAGGGCGTGGAGCGCGTTTTTCCGCTCTATTCGCCGATGATCGATTCCATCAAGGTGGTGCGCAAGGGAAAGGTCCGCCGCGCCAAGCTGTATTACCTGCGCGGCAGGCGCGGCAAGTCCGCCCGTATCACCGAGCGGGTGGATCACGCCGCGCCAGCAAGAGCGGCCCGCGCCGAGAACGTCGCGAAATAGTCAAGGCATCCAAAGCGCTTTCGACGCCAGCCGTGCTCCCTCGGCGAGCGCAGAGAGCTTCGCCCACACCAGATCTTCGTGCAGACGCGTGCCAAGCCCGCAATCGGTGCCGGCAATCACGTTCTCGCGTCCCACCGCGTTGGCGAAGTTTTTGATCCCGCCGCGCGATCAGTTCGGGATGCTCGACAAGATTGGTGGCGTGGCTGACCACGCCGGGGACGCTGAACTTGCCGTCGGGCAGTTTCATGTCCCGCCAGAGCGACCACTCATGCTGGTGTCGCACATTGCCGGCCTCGAAGCTGTAAGCCTGCGCGCGCACTGAAAAGACAAGATCGATGACCTCCTTGAGCGGCAGGTCGCGGACATGCGCGCCGTGCCATGAGCCCCAGCAGAAGTGATGGCGCACCCTGTCCTGGGGATGCCGTCGAGCGCGTGATTGAGGGCATCGATGCGAAGCTCCAGCTAGCGGCGGTATTTGGCGAGCGTCGGCTCAGGCTTGATCATGTCCCACGAAGTCATGAAGCCGGGATCGTCGATTTGGAGGATAAAGCCGCCGTCGACCACCGCGCGGTATTCTTCACGCGTCGCTTCGGCGAGCGCAAAGATGAATTCCTCGTCGGTCGCGTAGTATTCGTTGAAAATGTGATGATCGAGCCATCCGGGCGCGAACACGCACGCAATTGATCCCGATCTTGACCTGCTTGCCGATCACCTCGGCCACTTGCCGCGTGACATCGGCATCTGCCGGCGCCACCGGCGGCAGCCGGCCGGCATGGGTGGTTCTGATGGCGGTTTCGCTTCGGAGCATGCGTTTGCCTCTCTCGCATTGGAGCCTAACCGAGAGCGGCGATCCGCGACAGAGCGCCCGCCCTTTTCCTCAAGCCAAACAGGCGGTAAAGGACGGCCCGACAACGATGTGAGCATGGAATAACGAGGAGTATTCCGGGATGGCCCAGCCCCGCACCTTCTATGACAAGATCTGGCAGGACCATGTGGTCGACGAGCAGCCGGACGGCACCTGCCTGATCTACATCGACCGGCATCTTGTCCATGAAGTGACGAGCCCGCAGGCGTTCGAAGGCCTGCGGCTCGCCGGACGCAAGGTGCACGCGCCGGAGAAAACGTTGTGCGTCGTCGACCACAACGTGCCCACCACCGATCGGCGGCTGAAGAACCCCGATCCCGAAAGCGAAGCACAGATCGCCTATCTCGCCGAGAACGTGAAGTTCTTCGGACTCGAATATTTCGACGAGTTCGACAAGCGTCAGGGTATCGTCCACATCATTGGCCCCGAACAGGGATTCACGCTGCCCGGCGTGACCCTGGTATGCGGCGACAGCCACACGGCGACCCATGGCGCGTTCGGCGCGCTCGCCTACGGCATCGGCACCTCGGAAGTCGAGCACGTCCTGGCGACGCAGACGCTGATCCAGACCAAATCGAAGAATATGCGCGCCGTGGTCGACGGCAAGCTGCCGGAAGGCGTCACCGCCAAGGACATTATCCTCGCCATCATCGGCGAGATCGGCACCGCCGGCGGCACCGGCTACGCGCTCGAATATGCCGGGGAGGCGATCCGCTCGCTGTCGATGGAAGGCCGCATGACGGTGTGCAACATGTCGGTCGAGGCCGGCGCCAAGGCAGGCTTCATCGCGCCCGACGACAAGGCCTTTGCGTATCTGAAGGACCGGCCAAAATCACCCAAAGGCAAGGCCTGGGACGACGCGATACGCTATTGGGAGACGCTGCATACCGATGACGGCGCGCATTTCGACCGCGAAATCAGGCTCGATGCCGCCAAGCTGCCGCCATTGGTGACCTGGGGCACCAGCCCCGAGCAGGTCGTCTCGGTGGCCGGCCGCGTGCCGCGGATCGAAGACATCGCGGACGACAACAAGCGGCAAGCCGCCGAGCGCTCGCTCGCCTATATGGGATTAAAGGGCGGCGAAAAGATTTCCGATATCGCGCTCGACCGGGTGTTCATCGGCTCCTGCACTAACGCCCGCATCGAGGATTTGCGCGCCGCCGCCAAACTGGTCGACGGCAAAAAGGTCAACGCCAACGTCAAGGCGATGATCGTGCCCGGCTCGGGGCTGGTCAAAGAGCAAGCCGAGTCCGAGGGTCTCGACAAGATTTTCGTCAAAGCCGGCTTTGAATGGCGCGAGCCGGGATGCTCGATGTGCCTCGCCATGAATCCCGACAAGCTCGCTGCCGGCGAGCGCTGCGCCTCGACATCGAACCGCAATTTCGAGGGCCGCCAGGGCTACAAGGGGCGCACGCATCTTGTCTCGCCGGCCATGGCCGCCGCCGCCGCGATCGCCGGGCATTTCGTCGATGTGCGGGAGTGGAAGTAACCGTCATTCCGGGGCGCGCGCAGCGCGAACCCGGAATCCATAACCACAGTCGGTACACCGTGATTATGGATTCCGGCTCTCGCTTCGCTCGGCCGGAATGACGGCTTGGATTAGCGGACGAATGCTCGTGTCCAGTCCGATCACCCCCGGACCCACCAGCAATACGTCAGCGGAAAGAGCACCGGCCCGCTCGGCCGATGTTGCAGCTCCAGCCGCTCGACACAGCGGCGGTAGAGCAGCGGCCGTGGCGTAATCACGATGTGCGGTGGCGCATAACGCAGCGCACGCGTCCTGGGCTGGAGCGGCTGCGCCAGCAGCGCCGTGGGGGGCGCCGAGCCAAAGAGGGCAATGAGACCGGCGATCAGGCCGAACTTGTTCAGCGACATTTCCGCCTCGCGCGAACACCCCTCCGCCATTGCAGGTTCGCGTATCGGCATGCCGCGGTCAACTCCGCCACCAGCCATCCGTGCCCGTCCCTCCACGGTTCGAAATCCTGAAATCCGCGCTACATAACAGTCATGCCCAATGCCGTGTCCGATCCGCTGGCCTGGCAACCGTCACACGAACCGTCGCTCGCGGAGCTGGAAAGCTGCGCCCTTGAAGTGTTCCGGCGCCTGCCGAAGCAATTTCGCGATTTGTGCGCCGACGTTGTCATTCAGGTGGACGACTTTCCAACCGAGGAGGTCCTGAACGCGCTGCATGTTCGCAGCAGGTTCGGACTGCTCGGCCTGTTCCACGGCGTCGGCCTGCCGTTCCGCGAAGAGAGCGCACCGCTGCACATGCCGAACATGATCTGGCTCTACCGGCGGCCCATTCTTGTTTATTGGGGCAGCCACGAGGATACGCTGGGCGCCATCATCCAGCACGTGCTCATTCATGAGATCGGTCATCATTTCGGCTTCTCGGATGGCGACATGCACGCGATCGAACGCGCGGCGAACTGAACGAAGGGAATGAGCCATGAGAATCGATGGCGCCTGTCATTGCGGCTACATCACGATCGAAGGCGAGGCCGATCCGGAAAAGGTGCAGATTTGCCACTGCACCGACTGCCAGAGCGGCACCGGCTCGGCCTTCCGCATTTCCATTCCCGTGCCCGGCACCGCGTTCAAAATGACAGGAAAGCCGACGCTGTACGTGAAGACCACCGCCGACAGCGGTCGCCCGCGCGTGCAGGCTTTCTGCCCGCAATGCGGTTCGCCGATCTATTCGACGACGCCGGGCGAGGGCGTGCAGTCGTCCTACACGGTGCGGGTTGGAATCTTGCGCCAGCGCGACCAACTCACCCCGCGGCGGCAGAACTGGTTTCGCTCGGCGCGATCCTGGGTCACGCGGCTCGACGCCGTGCCGAAGAACGACAAGCAAGCTCCAGCCTGAGGGCGACCGCAATCCAGGGCTATCGCATATGAAATCTCCCTCTCCTGAAAGGGGAGGGTCGGATCGCGAAGCAATCCGGGGAGGGGTCAAGTTTCTGCACAACTCGCCGAGTCTGACCCCCACCCGATCCGCTTCGCGGATCGACCTCCCCTTTCAGGGGGAGGAAAAGGAAATTGGCGATCCATATGCGATAGCCCTGGGCCGCAAACGTCGCCGGGTTGACCCCGACCCGGCGACGCGCCATTAAGCGGGCTACAAAAG
>JBOHIU010000186.1:0-24772 GCA_050725855.1 Xanthobacteraceae bacterium
GCGCCAGAGAAACCAAAGCGGTGCCCGCATCAATTGGATGTTCACGCCAGAAAAGGCACGCGCCAAAATGGCCCGCGTTTACCCAAAGCCTCTCAACGAGTCATAATCCCTGTGCAGAGGCACTAGACCCAGCGGGCGAACGCCAAGCCCCGGAATAGAAAAATCCGCATCCGGCCGCAAAGTAGCGGTCGCTTAACCAAGATCCGCCCCGGATCGGGTCCGCTATCGGCTTTGTCCGAAAAATGTCAATATCGCGATCCATAAGGCCGGATCGTCGTATGGGGAATTATAAAGTGCGCCTGTTGATCGCCTCGTGCGCGCTTGTGGCAGCCACGGGCTTGGCTTGGGCCGCGGATTCGTCTTCGGCGCAGGTCTCCCCTGCGAATGACGCCGCGCTGTCGGCGACGGCGCTTCCTTACAGCTGGGCAGGCTTTTACATTCGCAGCAGTGGCGATCTGAGCCCTGGGTCGGCGGGGGGCGCGGCCTCAACGTCCGATGCCGCGTTCTCGGCGGCGTCGACCGGTTCGACTGGTTCGGTCGGGGGCATTGGCAGCGGCCAGATCGGGGCAAACTGGCAAAACGGCAATAACGTCTTCGGCTTCGAAAGCGACATGCAATGGTCCAGCCAATGGGCCGCGCCACTCTCCGCGTGCGGCCTCGGATGCAGCTTGAATGATCGGGTCAAGGTGCCTTGGATGGCGACAGTCCGGGCGCGCGCCGGCAAGGCCTTCGATCGCGTTTATGTCTATGGCACGGGCGGCTTTGCTACTTCCGGGATCGCTGACAGTCTAAATCCGGCCGCTTCAAGCGACGCGCCCAATTTCGTCGATCTCTCCGCGGGCAACCTCGACTGGGCGATCGGCGGGGGCATGGAATTTGCCATCGACCAGAACGTCTCCGCCACTCTCGAATATCTCCACACCACGCCGGCCACGGGCGCGCAGGAATCGTTGTTCGACGCCGCCACACCCGGCTCCGTCAAGAACGATATCGTTCGCGGCGGCCTCGATTACCGCCTTCCAATCGGCCCGTAGTTTTAGACGCTCGCAGCGGAATTTCGGCAGCCCCCAGAGAGTCCACAGATGAAAAAGCTCGCGATCGGCGACGTCGTCATCACCAGCATCATCGAGCGGGACGGGCCGTGGCGGCGGCCCGAAGATATGTTTCTGGACTATGATCCGGAAATCGGCAAGCGCCATCTGGCCACGCTGGATCGGGAAGTGTTCGATCCGGCCTCGGGCCGCATGGTCATTACCTACCAGAGTTTCGTGGTGCGCACGCCAAAGCACACGATCCTGATCGACACTTGCACCGGCGAGGACAAGGGCTATCCGCCGCCGATGGATTTTCCCAAAAAACCTTGGCTTGACGGTTTCACCGCAACCGGCCTGCGCTTCGAGGACATCGATTACGTTTTCTGCACCCATCTGCATATCGACCACACCGGCTGGAATACGATGCTGCGCAACGGCAGATGGGTGCCGAGCTTTCCCAACGCCAAATACATTTTCCACAAACGCGAGTATGCGGCCTGGGAAGAATCCTGCAAGCGCGGTGAGAACCGGCCGGGAGGCGGCGGTAATGTCTGGCCGTACAATTGCGAGCCGATCGTGGCTGCCGGCCAGGCGCTGCTGGTCGATGACACCTATCAGCTTGACGACACGTTCTGGCTCACGCCGACGCCTGGGCATTCGCCCTGCCACTGTTGCGTCAACATTCGCTCGCGCGGACAGCACGCGGTGGTCGTCGGCGATCTGATGCATCATGCGCTGCAGGTGCGCGAGCCGGAATGGTCGACGGTGTTCGATTGGGATCCGGCGCTGGCGGCGCGCTCACGGCGAAAATTCCTGACCGAGACCGCCGGCACCGGCTCCTTTGTGCTGCCGATCCATTTTCCCCATCCAACCACCGGGCTGATCGAAACAGACGGCGATCGGTTTCATTATAATTTCGTTCGCTAGACCCGAGTGTCTTCGCTCGGGTGAAGCTTGATGTGAACGAGTTGAAGTCGCGTGCAGCGCATGCGACCTCACGTCGGTGATCTTGAAACGACCGACGGTTCGCTTCTGCTCGATCGGTCCGCCGGCCTATTGACCGGCGATATGATTATCACGGACCACTTTGCCCCACAGCGCGATCTCGTTCTTGAGCAATACCGCCGCGGCTTCGGGCGTTTCCTGATCGGCCGGGTATTCATCCATGCCACCGTCGGCAAACAGCTTCTTCACCTTCGGATCGGCAAGCGCCACGCGTAGCGCGGCGTTGAGCTTGTCGACGATCGGCCGCGGCGTGCCGGCTGGGGCGAGCAGCATGTGCCAGAAATCGATATCGAGCTTCTTATAGCCGAGTTCGCCCATCGTCGGCAGTTTCGGCAGACCCGCGAAGCGCTTTCTGCCGATGATGGCATAGGCCTTGAGCTTGCCGGATTTGACCAACGGCTGCGCGACCACCGCCGAGATCGGGCCGAGATCCACCTGCCCTCCCAGAAGATCGACGAGCGCCGGCCCCGCGCCGCGATAGGGAACCTGAATGACCTTCACGCCCATTTCCTGGAAGGCCAGCACCTCGGCCAAATGGCCGAAGGAGCCGACCCCGGGATGGCCGATCTTGGCGTTTCGTCCGGGCCCTTTCAGCCACGCCAAAAGCTCCTGAAAATTATTGGGCGGCAGCGTCGGACGCCCGGCGAGGGTATTGGCCACGGTGTTGATGAGGCCGATCGGGACGAAAGACTTCTCCGCATCGAAGTCGAGGTTCGGGTAAAGCGCCATGCCCGCCGCCAGCGCATCCTGGTGCTGCAGGATGGTGTAGCCGTCGGGCGCGGCGCGGGCGGCCTTGGCGGCGGCGATCATGCCACCGGCGCCGCCAATGTTTTCGATCACCACCGGCTGGCCCAAGGCCTTCTGAAACGGGTCCTGGATCATGCGCGCGGTGGCATCGTCCGCGCCGCCGGGCGGGAACGCCACGATCATGGTGATCGGACGATCGGGATAGGTTTGCGCCGCAGCGACGCCGGCGACGAGACTACAGGCGGCAAAAGCCGCCGCGGCAAGCGCGCGTACACGACCCATGATTTCCTCCCCGGCTCGTTTCTTTATGGTCGCGGCAATCCGCTGAATTTGAGCCCACCGGATACTCACCTATTTTCCGCCACGCCTGCAAGTTCCCAGTTGCAGCTCCTTCTCACGCCTCATCAGATTATCGGGTATAATGCGGCACGGAGGCCCGGATGATTTTCCGCCAGCTGTTCGACTCGGTGTCCGGCACCTACACCTATCTCCTCGCCAGCCGGCAGGGCGGCGAAGCGCTGATCGTCGATCCGGTGTTGGACAGGGTCGAGCGCTACCTTCAGCTCATTCGCGAGCTCGACCTAAAGCTGGTAAAGGCTGTCGATACTCACTTGCATGCCGATCATATCACCGGCCTCGGCGCGTTGCGCGACCGCACCCACTGCATCACGGTGATGGGCGAACGGACCCACGCCGACGTCGTGTCGATGCGCGTCGCCGAGGGCGACTGCATCGACATCGAGGCCGTTCGCCTGGATGTGCTTTATACACCGGGTCACACTGACGATTCTTATTCGTTTCTTCTCGCCGACCGGGTGTTCACCGGCGACACGCTCCTGATTCGCGGTACCGGCCGCACCGATTTCCAGAACGGCGATCCGCGCGCGCAATACGACTCGATCTTCAACAAATTGCTCAAGCTGCCGGACCAGACCCTGGTCTATCCGGCCCATGACTACAAAGGCGACACAGTCTCCAGCATCGGCGAGGAAAGGTTCTTCAATCCCCGGCTGAAGGTCAAATCGGTCGACGAATACGTCGACCTGATGAATAATTTGAAGCTACCCAATCCGAAGATGATGGACGTGGCGGTCCCTGCCAACATGCATGTCGGATTGCGCCAAGAAGAGATTGCACGCAGAGGCTGGGCCTTGTCGGCCGCCGAGGCCGTTGCGCTCTCAGGCAACCGAGACGTGGTGCTGGTCGATCTGCGGGAAAGACGCGAACGGGAAAAGCACGGAACCATTCCGGGCTCGGTCCATGCGCCGTACCCCGACCTGCAGGCCCAGATCGGAGCCGGCGGCATGCTGCATGAACTAGCCGCGGCAACCGGGAAGCGGCTTGTCCTGTTCTGCGCCTTCGGAGAGCGATCGGCGATGGCGGTGCAGGCTGCCCAGGATGCCGGCCTCAAATCCGCGTGTCACATCGAGGGGGGGATCAGCGCCTGGAAAAAAGCCGACGGCCCGTTGACCTCGGTCTGCTGATAAGGCGAAAGCCGCAGGAAACGGATTCCTGCGGCTTCCGTTTTGGCGTCAGCTCGGGGAGGTGAAATGTAGCGGACGCCCGCGCAAATTGAATCCGTCAGAGCTGCGAGCCCGAGCCGCCGCCGTCAGCGCCATCCGGCGACATGCGGTGATGCTCGAATCCCCCGCTGCCGCGGTTCATATCGCGACCGCCGTGGCGCCAGCCGCCGCGCCGATCGTTGAATGCCAGCCTCGCTCGGCGATGCGGACGCAGCATCCGCGAAAGCACTTTAAAGCGCACCTTCTGCGCATCCGTCAGACTCTGGTACAGCGGCGCACCGGCATCCGCGACCTTCTTCAGAGCCGCACTGGTCTTTGCCATGTTATCGGCACGCTGATCGAGCCGATTGAATGGATCGTGCTGGCCTTGGCCCGATTGCGCCGTTTGATTCTGCTGTTGCGCCGTCTGGCCCCGCACGCGCGCCTGGCGAGCCTCTATGCGTTGCACGCGCAACTGTGCAAAGTCCCGGAGCGCTTGCTCGAATGCCGGCCAATTCTTTTGCTGATCGGGCGTGAGTTCCAGCCCCGCTTTGAGCGCCGCGATCCGCGCGTCGGTAAACGCGGCCATATCGGTGGGGCTAAACCGATGATGGTGCGCGGCGCGGTGCCGCCAATGACCGAAATCGTTACCGCCGAAACGCTGTTGCGCGTACACGATCGAAGATCCGGCGATGGCGAGAACGGCCGTCGCGGTAACGACTCGCTTGAGCATTTGATCCTCCAGGAGTGACGTGGTGATGCAAATAAAGACGCGCCATCGTTCCTTCTCAAGTTAAACTTTGGTCACCTGAGCAATTTCCAGATTACGGCTTTGTAACCTTCAAGGCTGTATTTGATCGCACGCTGGCGCACGCTCCGTTGGCGCGTTGCTCGCAATAATTTGCCGCATGCAGATGCGTTTTCCACGCCCCTTAAAACAGTACGGATGGTTCGGGCACCACATGTCGTCGGAGTAGATCGCCCAGACTGCGCGAGGGGTTGACCGATGCAGGTGCTAATCTAAGGTGCACCTTTGGAACGCGATGCAGCGACATGAATGACAGCAGCGAAAAAGCAATCCCCTCCCCGCCGCGGCACGTTGATACGCGCTTGGTGACGGCGGGACGAGACCCGGAATCCTATTACGGCTTCGTCAACCCGCCGGTCTATCACGCCTCGACGGTGCTTTATCCCTGCGCGGAGGATTTCCTGGCCCACCGCGCGCGTTATCAATATGGGCGGCGCGGCACGCCGACCACGGAGGCGCTCGAAGGCGCGCTGGCGGAGCTCGAAGGACCGCAATGCGCCGGAGTGTCTTTGCTGCCTTCGGGGCTCGCGGCGATTTCCAGCGCGTTATTGTCGGTGGTTAAGGCCGGCGATCATGTGCTGGTTACCGATAGCGCCTACGGGCCGACGCGAAATTTCTGCGAGAAAATTCTCAAGCGGCTTGGCGTCGCCACCAGCTATTACGATCCGCTGGTCGGCGCCGGCATTGTCGAATTGTTTCTGCCTAACACCCGCGCGGTTTACCTGGAATCGCCGGGCTCGTTATCGTTCGAGGTGCAGGATGTTTCCGCCATCGCCAAGGCGGCTCATGACAAGGGCGCGCTCGTTCTGATGGACAACACGTGGGCGACGCCGCTTTACTTCCGCCCGCTCGACCACGGTGTTGATCTCGCCATTCAGGCCGGCACCAAATACATCGGTGGTCATTCCGATATGATGCTGGGCACGGTCTCGGCCAACGCCGCAACGGTCGCGGCGCTCAAAAACACCATATGGCTCACCGGCTTGTGTGAAGGGCCCGACGATGCCTATCTCGGACTACGCGGGTTGCGCACGCTTTCGGTACGGCTGGAGCGGCACTTCAAGTCCGCAATCGCCGTCGCGCGATGGCTCGAACAGCGCCCGGAAGTGTTGCGGCTTCTGCATCCCGCCATGCCAAGCCATCCCGGCCATGCGATCTGGAAACGCGATTTTACCGGCGCCTCGGGTCTGTTCGGCATGGTGCTCAAGCCGGTGACGCAAAAGGCGGTTTATGCGTTTCTCGACACGCTTGAACTATTCGGCATCGGAGCGTCGTGGGGCGGCTATGAGAGCCTCGCCATTCCCTTTGACTGTGCGCCGATACGCAGCGCGACGCGCTGGGCGCCCGGCGGCCCAACCGTGCGCTTTCACATCGGGCTTGAAGCGGTCGATGATCTTTTGGCGGACCTTGAACGTGGTTTCGCCGCCCTTGCCGCAGCGGCCGAGTGAATTCACTTACGCCGTCGAGACGACCGTCGTTTTGCAGTCACCCTCGCGGGCAGCCTGCTACGCCCGTTTTTTTCCATGACTAAGATTCCATAGGCATCCTCGCGGCTATCGATCCGGCTAAGTAAGCCCGCAATAACTTCAGTGGTTTGACGTGGTCGGTCTACGACCCAGCCACACCTCGCGCAGGGCGGCCCTAATCCGCCGCCACGATGGAGCCGGACAGGCCTTGAGGTCGCGGGGGCGAAAAACGAGCCGCCGCGCCGCGAACCAGCGCCGCACCAGACACGCGCCGGCGACGCCAACCAGGGCCCCGGCAAGCACGTCGCTCGGGTGATGGGCGAGAACGATTACGCGGCTTACCATGATGGTGATGGCGTAGAGCCACATCACCCAGCGCGTGTTGGGCCATATTGCACCGATGGCAAGCGCGACGGACGCAGCCGTCGCGGAGTGACCTGACGGCATGCTCGCCCATGCGGGCTCCCAGGTGAACGGTTTGTAGGCAAACGGATCGTCGTGGCCGCCGACAAACGGGCGAGCCCGGCCGATGATGCCCTTAACGACAACGACGAACAATCCGGGCACGCCGATAGCCAGAAATAAGAAGCCGAAACGCGCAGCAAGCGAAAGCAGCACGGCATTCGACATGCGCGATAAAGCCGGCGAGATAATCGCTGCCAGACAAATAACGACAACGAAAAACGGAATAAGAAACCAGCCAGACAGGCCGAAATTCGTGACGCGCTGGAACGGGGTTCGAAACCAGGATGGCTCATGCCATGCCCACGCGCTCGCTGCGAGGTCGAGCTTGAACATCATCAAAACGACAAGGACAACGGTCAGGAGGCCCGCGGCGACGGCAGGTGCGCGCGGCCGCAACGCGCTCCAATGGGGCACCGGCGCGAGGACGTAAATCCAGTTATCGAGGTTTTTCCTTGCGGTTTGCACCAGTGCACGCGGCGCGAGCAAATCACGCGCGGATGGCGTCGCTTTTGCAGGATTCGTGGGCTCAGGTGAGGCTTTCATGCCCTTCACTGCCCCGCCGATTGAAAAACGGTTACGGTGATGCGACGACCCATTGAAATGTTGAAGCCTCCATGCGCGGCCAGGCTTTATACCGCAGTCCGATTGCTTCGGCATGGGTGCGGCTTCGGCATGCGTGCGGAGGCGTGCCGCCCTCCTTCTCGACAGCAGGGCGTGTGCGAGCTGCTTATTGCGCCACCCGAACAGGAATCCGCGCTGCCTTACCAAGCGCCGCTGAAATTACGGCAGAGCGCCGAAGCAAAGTTCCCGCCGATGTCCCATCCGCAATTTGGATGACGACGCTACCGGTCGCGCCGGTCGAATCAACCACAGTCACGCGGGAAAAGCCGGGCCCGCCGGGCGTAAAGAAAAGCGCACCGCGATGTTGCGGCACTGGACTGCCATTGACGAAGACCGTCAGCGGCGCGACCGCTCCGGTAATTTTCAAGGGGATCGGGTCGGCCTTGCCATCCGTCGTCGACAGATCGAGACGCGCGCCATCCGGCGGGAACAAAATATGCAGCGAAGTCTCTGCGTTCCCGCCGTCAGGCGAAGCGGGTGCAAAACGTCGAAGCGGCGGCGGCAGCCCTCCGTTCAAAGCGCGCAGAATACCTGGCGGCGCTAGCGGCAGGTCCGCAGTCGGACCAAGGCGGCCAAACGCATCGAACAGGATCGGCGCGGCCGCCTCGCGGCCAATCAGGCCCGGCACCGGTTCGCCATCGGGCCGACCGACCCAAACGCCGATTGTGTGCTTGCCGTCGAAGCCCACCGACCAAGCATCGCGATAGCCGTAGCTGGTACCGGTCTTGAATGCGATCCGCCCAAGTTCACCATTGTCCGGTGGAGGCGAGCCACGCAGCACATCGCTCACGTACCACGCCGCGACCGCGCTCATGAGACGGCGTTCCTGGGGCGGCGGCATGTCCACGCGCTCGCGAAGCGGCAAGACGCTGCCCAGACGGGCGATGCCGACATACAGCATCACCAGATCGGACAGTTTCGTTCCGACGCCGCCAAGACCGATAGCAAGACCCGGCGCCTGGTCTTTGGGCAACACCAGCCTTGCCCCCGCTTGCTCAAGGCGCGCCATCAGTCGGCTCGGACCAACACGATCGAGAATGGCGATCGCAGGCATATTGAGCGACTGCTGCAAGGCGGTTCGCACCGTCACCGTGCCGGCGAAGCTGTAGTTGAAGTCCCGCGGCTCATAATTGCCGTACCGCTGCGGCCGATCGTCGATCAGAGTCTGCGGGTGAATGAAGCCATCCTCGAATCCCATGCCGTAAATAAGGGGTTTGAGCGTGGAGCCCGGCGACCGCAGCGCCCGCACCATGTCCACCTCGCCGGCGCGGCGGAAATCGAAATAATGCGGCGAGCCGATATGCGCCAGGACCTCGCCCGTCGCATTATCGACGACGAGAATGGCAACCGAAATCCCGGAATTGAGCGACTGCCTGAGCGTGCGGACGCGCTCGCGCGCCAGCTCTTCCAGATTTTTCTGCAGATCGCCGTCTATGGTGAGGCGAATTGCTTGAGATCCTGGCGTCTCGGCAATGGCGCGATCGGCTGCGTGCGCCGCCAACAATGGCATCGGCCTTCGCGCGGTCGGCACGCGCTCGCTCTTTGCCAACGCGATTTCGTCGGCAGGGATAGCGTCGGCGGCGGCATAGCGCTCAAGCACGCGATCTCTGGCGGCGCGCGCGGCGCGCGGAAAGCGGTCCGGCCGGCGCAGTTCCGGCGCCTGTGGCAGTGCGACAAGGAGAGCCGCCTGGCCGAGCGTAAGCGCGCGCGGCTCCTTGCCGAAATAGGCAAGCGAAGCAGCCCGAATGCCCTCGATGTTGCCGCCGTAAGGCGCCAGCTCCAGATAAAGCAAAAGGATCTGATTCTTGGAAAGCACGCGCTCAAGTTCGATCGCGCGCACAATCTGGCGGAATTTCGCCGTGAAGCTGCGGCTCCCGCGCGGCTCCAGCAATCGTGCCACTTGCATGGTAAGCGTCGAGCCACCCGAGCGGATGTGGCCGCTGCCGACGAGCTGAAACGCCGCACGCGCCAGCGCCAGCGGATCAACGCCGTGATGCTCGCGGAAGCGCTTGTCTTCATAAGCGAACAGCACATCGAAGAAACGTGGATCGACCTCGGACACTTTGGCCGGCAGCCGCCAGCGCCCTTCCTTGGTCGCGTAGGCGCGCAGCAAATGACCACTGCGATCAAGCACGACACGCGAAAATTCAAGGTCGTTACCCTGCGGCGGCGGACCGAGCGAAACGATCCAAAGGCCCGCAGCCGCAACCATCCCCGCAAACAGCACTGCGCAGGTAAGGAGCGCGATGCGCAATCGGCGCCGCGGGCGCCGCCTATCGCCGCCGCGCTCAAGACCGCGAGCGCTCATTTGGCCGCCGTGACTACAATACTTTCAGTCCCAGTGCGGCCGAAGCGGTCGGGTCGATACATGTCTTCGACGCTCGCCTGCGGCCGCACGTATGTGCCTGGCGAAACCGCACGCACAACGTAGGCCACGGTGAAAACCGGCGGATCGTCCTTCTTGCGGTCGAACGCGGCGGTAAACCGGTCGTCGCGGAATTCGACATTGACGGGCTCAATCGCGTCGGTGATCCACGGCAGCTTGCCGGCATCGCCGGAGGAGACGAGATGCGGATTGTCGATCTCAAAGCCCGCCGGCAGATAATCAGCGACCATTACGCGACCGAATTGCGGTTGAGCTTCGGTTATCTTCAGCAGCACGACGAGTTGCGTGTTCTGTTTGACCTCAGCGGCCTCGACCGGGCGGCCGTCCATCGTGTAGCTGTCCCGCTCGATCTTGAATCCGTGATCGATCGCCGGCTCTGGTGTAAGCGGCGCGCCGTTGACGGTAACGACGGCTTTGACGTCATCGTCACCGCTATTAGTGACCTCAAGCGGCCGCCTCAGATCCGCGGCGGCGATTGTGCGATAGATCGGGCGGCGGATCGCCTGACCGTCGACATGAAGCGAGATATCGGAGGCATCCTTTGCCATGGCGCTCGCGGCCAGAAGCAGCCAAGCATCCTCCTGGGTCGACGTCGGACGCAGCTCCGCGCGTGCCGCATCGACCCGCTCCTCGGCCTCCCGCACGGTGGCCGTATCGGCTCCTCCCTCGGCCGCAAGCGTGAGCACCGCGGCAGCGTCGCGCAGCGTCGAGCCGTAATCCTCGCGCTCGGCTAATTGGCCGAGCGGCTGCGGCGCGAATGAAGCAAGCGCCGCCGCATAGACACGCTCGGCACGCACGCGATCGCCGGCGAAGCCAAGCGCCGCAGCGAGTTGGGCCTTGGCGATCGGCGTTTTCAGCGCATCGAGCTTCGCGTCCGCGAGGTAGCGCAGATCGCCGATCGGGGCCGAGCCGTTACGTGCCAGCACATAAAGTGCGTAGGCGAGATCGGCGCCGCCGTTCTTGCCCGGATCCGACAGGTCGGCAACGGAGTTACGCAATCGATCGAGCGCCAACCGGAAAGCGGTGTCGGGCACCGCGAATTTGTGCTCTCTGGCGCGCGTCAAAAAGTCCGTCACGTAGGCGTCGAGCCAGAGGTCGTCGTCGTCGCCGGCACTCCACAGACCGAACGAGCCAGTCGAATCCTGGCGCGTAAGCAGCGCCCGGATAGCGTCACGGATATGTTTCTCCGACGTCGGATCGAGCGCAACATGCGCCTGGGTGGCGAGGTCGCTGACGTAAAGGAGCGGCAGTGCGCGGCTCGTGACCTGTTCCGAACAACGATACGGATAACGCGCGAGTTCGGCGAGCAATGTCGCCGCATCAAGGGCGGTCGACGAACCGACGGAGATCGAGACCGAGCCGGTGCCGGGACCGAGATCGGCGAACATATCGCTCGACAGCATCAACGATTGACCTTTGGCGAGCGTCTGCACCGTGCGCCGCGCCAGAATTTGCGCCGGCGCGCGCACTGTCAGCGTATAACTGCGTTCCAGCGCAAAGCCGGATGGCCCAGCGACGCTGACCTGAACCGTGCCGTTGCCGGCGCGGTCGGCCACAACGGGAATTGTAAGAGCGCCGCGCTCCTTGGCAGCCAATGTGAGTTTCTGCGTTGCCCTCGCTCCGGCCAAAACCGCATCTGTTGCCGACACCGCGACGGCGTAATCGCCGGGCTGGCCCTCAACATTGTCCAGATCGAGGCGCACGGTCGAGCGGTCGCCCGGCAGCAGGAATCTCGGCAGCGTCGCAGTCAACACCACGCGGTCGCGCACGACCACGTCGGCATCGGCATGCCCGACCTTGTCCTTGCTCCAGGCCACCGCCATGACACGCAGCGTGCCTTCGAAATCGGGCACATCGAACGAGACTTGCGCGGAACCGTCGGCGCCGACGGTCACGATGCCCGAATAGAACGCCACCGGCGGCCCGGTGGGCGGACTTGCTTGCAGCTGCGCGCCCTCGTCGCCGCCGGTATGAATTTGGCCGCGCACGCCCTGCATGCCGTCGATCAATTGGCCGTAAAGATCGCGGATTTCAGCGGAAAGCGCCCGCTGCCCGAGATAGTAATCGGTCGGCGATGGCGGCTTGTAGTTGGTCAGGTTGAGAATGCCGACATCGACCGCGGCAACCACGATCCGAGCCTCGTCACCCGGGTCGAGCCCGTTGACTTTGACCGGAATGGTCAACGTCGAATTTGGCCGCACGAGCGACGGCGTCTGCATGTCAAGCGTCAGCGTCTTCGCGGCCCGATCAATCGAGAACCACTGCACGCCGATGGCGCGGCCTGGCATCCGTTGCGCCGGCGCGTCGAGCGGCCGACGCAAGGTGGCGAGCAGATAAGCGCCGGTACCCCAATCGCGGCCGACTTGAAGTTTGACCTCCGTTAACCCCTGTTTGACATCGACGCTCTGGCTCGCAAGCAGCTTATTGCCGAGCACGTTGACGGTGAGGCGCCCGGCGCTCGGCGCGGTCACCGCAACCGTCATCGTGTCGCCCGGTTTGTATTCAGGCTTGTCGAGCGCGACTTGCAGCATATCGGGCGTGTCGGCGTTCGCCTCGACGTACCAGCCGGCATCGAAATCGACCGAAGTTACGGGCCCATTCGGGTCGGCCGTCGAAACTTGCAGCCGGTAATGCCCGTAATGGACGGGAAGCGCGATCCGCCCCGGCTGCTCGGTGCTCGTGTCAACCGTTCCGTCGGCGACGCGAGTGGTGGTCTTCACCGGCTCGAAATTCCACTGCCCGTCGCGCTTGTAGAACTGATAGTGCGTATCGATGCGCAACAATTCGTAGTGCAGGCCCTTTTGCGCGACGGACCTACCGTCAGGCACCGCGGCTACAACGTCGAAGGCGGCATTGGCGCCGTCCGCAAGCGAGCGGCCGGAAAACAGCGGCTTGACGCCGATCATGTTGCCGCTCGCTGTCACCGGCACAATGAGCGTATGTTCGACGGCGCGACCGCCCGGCTCGGCCATCCGCACGGCGATCTGCGCTTGCAGCGGATGCGTGCTCGGCGGCACCTTATCGAGATTGACGGCGAATTTGGCGTTGCCGGCCTTGTCGGTCGACGGCAAATTTTCCAGCGTGTGCCGCACCGGCTCGATATCTTCGTCGGCAAGACCGAACTGATAGCCGGCAAAACCGGGCCGCGCATCCGCCACTGATATCGTCACCTCGCCTTCGAGGGTGAGGTCAGCGGCCGGCGCGCCGTAGAGAAAGCGCCCGCTGACGTCGATCTCGGCGGGATCATTGGGAGCGATGCTCTTGGCCGGCGAGTTGAAATCGAAGGCGATCCGGTCCGGCACATAGTCCTCGACCAGAAACGTCGTCTCTCCGACCGGCGGCCGCTGCGGGTCGGCAAAAGCCTGCACGTGCCAAGTACCGCTCGGCGCGGAAGCGGGCAGCGCCACGGCCAGCGCATGGCCGCCGATGCCCTGGTCGGCCACCAAACTGCGAAGGTATTCGACACCGTCCGGACGCTGCACCACCAGCGTGAGCGGCACGCCGACTGCGGCGGCGCCTTGCGGATCGCGCAGCAATGCCGTGACGTGGGCCGTTTCGCCGGAGCGGTAAACGCCGCGCTCGGAAAAGACGAAGGCATCAAGGCCTTTTGGAGCCGGACGGCCGCCAACGCCGCGGTCGGTGAGATCGAAAGCCGGCGCCTTCAGATTGAGAAACGCATAATCGCCCGCAGGATCGATCGCGGCCAGCAGCGCCGGAGCGGAACCGCCCTCTCCGCTCGCCAGTCCAGGTTCAAACAGCGCCTGCCCGCTGGGGTCGGTGCGGCGCGTGGCCAGAACTTCGTTGCCGCGCGAAATCAACCGCACCTCGATCCCGTCCTTGGGCTCCGCCGTAGCCAGAGAATTGACGAAGACGTGAATGCCGTCGTTGCCGGAAAAGGCGGTGAGACCGAGATCGGAAACGATGAACCACTGCGTCGCAAGCGAATCGAAATTGTTGGCGAGGTTTTTCAGCTCCACCGGCTGCGCCGCCATGACATAGACGCCTGGCTTGAGTTTGCCGAGCGCCTGATCCACCGGGAAGGCCGTGGTGACCTCCTGGTTGAGCGGCGACGAAGCAATGCTGAGTTTGCCGCTCCAGACCGCGACGCCGCGCGCTTTTTTCAATTGCTCGATGTCGTACCGCGACAGACCGGTCTGGAAATCGCCGTTGGCGTAGCCGACGCCTTCAATGTCGTTGATCAGATTACGGTCGCTGATGCGATAAATGTCGATCGCCACCGCGCGCGTATTGACGCTGATGACGGGGATGCCGGCCTGCCCGGTCCGCGGCAGTACGTAGCCGGTCGTTGTGAAACGCACTGCAGGCTGGCGGTCGCGGACATAAATGGTGAAATCCGACGACTTCGACAGCGTTTCATGCACCGTCGAGGGCAGTCCGGCGCGCAGCGTCACGGTATAGGTCTGCCCGTGTTGCAAACCTTCGACGCAGATCTGCTTGTCCTCAACCGACAGCGCCGGCTTGTCGGTGCCGACAAGAGCGACGAAGGCAGAGAAATCGGTCCGCGCAGGCAAGGCTTCCGAGAACTGAAAGCAGGCGCGGGGCGACGCGGTGTCGCCGTCTATCGTGTAGTCGAGAACGCGGAACCCGTATTGCGCGCGCAGGCGTTCATATTGGGCCCGCACGTCCGCAACCTCGCGCAACTCAAGCGACAGCCGCAGCGCGTCGAGAGCCGGGCGCCACATCTGCCGCTCGGCCAAAACCGTGCCGACCTGCCCCAGACTGTCGGCCTCCTCGTTGCGGTCGGTCGTGCGCTGATAGGCGATGTAGGCCGCGGCAGCCGCCCGCTCCAGGAGTTGCGCGCGCTCATCCTTGTTGCCGGGCTGGATTTCCAGGATCGTGTGCGACAGCCGAAGCCACGTGGTAGCGTCATTCGGCGCCGCGGCGACGATTTCGCCGAGCACCTCCATGCCGGTGCGGAAGTCGTTCTTGGCAAAGGCCGCGTCGGCTTGCCCGCGGAGCTGTGCCACTGATTCGGTCGACGGGCCGGCGTCAGCCTTGATCTGGGCCTCGAGACTGATCGCACTCTGGCTGAGATCGGCGTTCTGGAACGGCCTATTGGCGGCCTGCGCCGAAAAAGATGCGGCTGCCATACAGACAGCCGCCATTGCTGCCACAAATGTGGCTCGCACGTGCGCGATCATCGCGGAATCCCTCCCAGGGCCCCTACTTCCGGTCCGGTGCGACCAGTTGAAGCAGCAATCATGTCGAGGTCGTGACCAAACCGACCCTGTCCGGAGAAACACTTTGGCAGCCATCAAGCGGCCCTGGAGCCAGATGATTCGGTAGGGACAAAGCGAAAAGCAAGCTTGATCACGCGCTCGATTCCCGGCGCGTTGCAGCCTGAAATTCGATATATGATCGTCGCACTACGGCCCCGTAGCTCAACTGGATAGAGCAGCGGATTTCTAATCCGCAGGTTGGAGGTTCAAGCCCTCCCGGGGTCGCCAGCTCCGTCCGGCCGTTCTTGCCCGGACCCGGATGTTCCTGCGTCATTGCGCCGCCGCGATGCGACATCGAAACACGGAGCTTTCGGAAGCCGGACGCGCTTTTGTTATGGCGTGGGGGCGACCATGGAGGACGACATGGTTGCCGATGCGGTGCTTTGGGTCATTTCTGGCGTGGCGGTCACCTTTATCTGGTTCGGCTGCCGGATGACCAAGCGGGCACCGAAGGCTGTCGAGCAAAGACCCCAGGCGACCATGGATCGGGCGGCCTGAAGCGCCGCAGCGGTTCATTTCCCCGCATAATTGATTGAATTGACCGCATGGTCGGCGCAACCGCGCGCATGCGGCGATTCAAAGTCCACTCCATTGTTTGCTCCGCCAGCTTGTTCTGCAGGGCACCGCTGCAAATGTCAGCCTGCGTAGTCGGAATTGAGGCACAGCATGTGCTGCTGAGTCGACAGCTCAAGTAGCCAACGATAACCTGACACATAGCGCGTGCTGTCGGGGATAGAATGTGCAGGCGTTCCGCATCGCCCGGTTGTTGATGACCGCCGTCGCGGTCGGGGGCCTGATCGCTCCTTTGCCATTATTCGCCCAGCAGGGCGCGATATCGCTTCCGCAAATCAACGTCATCGGAACCACGCCGCTGCCGCCGCCGAGGCGTCAACCACCACGACGCCCGGCGCGGCGTGCGGTGCTAGGGCGTCCCGTCCACAGGCATGTCGCGGCGTCGCCGAGAACGCCCAGCCCAGCCCTCCCGGCACAGGCCGCAAACACAGCGCCGGCTGAACCCGGAGCCGTGTCCGCCGACAAGATCCCGGCCAACGTGCAAACGGTTTCGGCCGCCGTTTTCGACCCGGCAAACGCGCCTGATCTGCTCGACGTGCTGTCACGCAGCGTTCCCGGCGTGGCCTTGAGCGATCAGACCGGAAACGAGTTCCAGCGCGACTTCAACTATCGGGGCTTTATCGCCTCGCCGGTGATCGGCACTCCGCAGGGATTGGCCGTCTATCAGAACGGCGTTCGCATCAACGAAGTGTTTGGCGACATCGTCAACTGGGATTTCATTCCCCAGTGGGCCATCAATCAAATGACGCTGGTGCCCAGCAATCCGGTTTACGGGCTCAACGCCATCGGCGGCGCCTTGTCATTGGAAATGAAGAACGGTTTTACCTATCAGGGCGCGCAGGGCGAACTGAGCGGCGGCTCCTACGGCCGCGTCGGCACATCGGTGCAGGCTGGCGGGCAAAACGGCAATCTATCGGGCTACATCACCGCCGATGCGATCGACGATGCCGGCTGGCGGCAGGATTCTCCCTCGCAACTGCGGCGCCTCTATGCCGATCTCGGCGCGCGCGGCGACAACAATACCGAATTTCATTTCACATTCACCGGCGCCGATAATCGTTTCGGCGCCGCCGCCGCAACTCCGGTGCAGATGCTCGATCAGGACTGGTCGAGCGTCTACACGATCCCGCAAACGACCCACAATCAGCTCGCGATGTGGACCGCGAGCGCAAGTTGGCGCCCGAGCGACACGCTGACCTATCAGGCCGTCGCCTACTTTCGCACCTACCAGCAAGCTCATGTCGACGGCAACGGCACCGATGCCCAGAATGTCGGTTGCCCCGATCCCTCCGTCCTTTGCTTTCCCAACCTCGATGGCACGCTGTCCAATCTGATCACGACAACCGGGTCGACGGTGCCGGCAACCGGCGCGCTTGCAGCGCCTTCGACCTTGGGCGAGATCGACCGCACCTTCACCAATACTCACAGCTTCGGAGGTTCGACCCAGGTCGCCTCGTCGGCCGATCTGTTCGGCCATGGCAACAATTTCGTGGTTGGACTGAGCGTCGACCGCGGTTTGGTGCAGTTTGCCACGACGAGCGAGCTCGGAACGACCAATCCGAATACCTTCCCGTTTGTCGTCGGCAGCGGGCTCTTCATCGATCAGCCGTCCGGCGACGTGGCCCCGGTCGGATTAGGTGCGCAGACCCTCTATACCGGCGTGTACACCACCGACACGTTCGACATCAACAAGAGGCTCGCCATCACCGCCGGTGCGCGCTTCAATGTGGCCCAGGTCACGCTGGCTGACGAACTCGGCAACGCTCCCGCGCTCAACGGCAGCCACAGCTACAGCCATTTCAATCCGATGATCGGCGCCACCTACAAGCTCACGCCGAATGTGACTCTCTACGGCGATTATGCAATCGCCAACCGGGCGCCGACCCCGATGGAACTCGGTTGCTCCGATCCGCTGCGTCCCTGCTTGATCGACAATGCGCTGGTCGGTGACCCGAGCCTGCAGCAGGTAGTCACCTATACGGGGGAGGCCGGCCTGCGCGGGCATATTGAAGTCGGCAAGGGCCTATTGAACTGGACGCTCGGCGCCTACCGCGCGCTCAATACCAACGACATCATCGATGTGGCCTCTTCCGTTCCCGGCGCCGAATCGTTTCAGAATGCCGGCGATACGCTACGCCAGGGCATCGAAGCGAACGCGTCGTACAAATGGCAACGCTGGACGGCCTACGCCAATTACACTTCCGTCGATGCCACCTTCCGCAATGATCTGACGCTATCGTCGCCCTTCAACCCCTACGCCGACGCCAACGGCAATATCTTTGTCGTCCCCGGCGATCATATCGGCGGCATTCCCGATTATCGCTTCAAGGCCGGGGCCGAATATCAGATTGCCGACCCGTGGAAATTGGGCGCCGATCTCAACATCATCGGCAGGCAATTCCTGGTCGGCGACGAATCCAATCAGAACCCGCAAATGCCCGCCTACTGGGTGGTGAATCTACACTCCTCATACAAGCTGTCGCGGCATGTCGAGATCTTCGGCCTGGTCAACAATCTGTTCGACCGCCATTATTATGTATATGGTACGTTTTTCGACGTCACCACCGTTCCCTACCTGAACCTGACCGACCCGCGGACCTTCGTGCCGGGAATACCGTTCGCCGCCTATATGGGCGTACGCGCGACCCTTTGAGCAGTTGCCGCATGGAGCACTCGCGGCACAGAGACGTGCCGGTTGCCTTTCGCCGAAGCCCTGTACTAACCTGCCCTGCCGCCGCTGCGATCAGCATAAGATCGGTCGTCGATTGCGGCCAAAAAAAACGGCGCCCGTCCTGCAGGCTGGCGTGGGAGGAAACATGGCCCAATTGTCCTTGCGCAATGTCGTCAAGCGCTTCGGCGACACCGATGCGGTTCGCGGCGTCAATCTCGAGATCGCCGACGAGGAATTGCTGGTTCTGGTCGGTCCCTCGGGCTGCGGCAAGAGCACGACCCTGCGGCTGATCGCGGGGCTCGAGGAATTGACCAGCGGCGAAATCTACATCGGCGGCGATCTGGTCAATGATCTGCCGCCGCGCGATCGCGATATCGCCATGGTATTCCAGAACTACGCGCTCTATCCGCACATGACCGTGTTCGAGAACATGTCATTCGGGCTGCGACTTAAACATTTTCCAAAGGAGGAAATCCGCCGGCGCGTCGAGGACGCCGCGCGCATTCTCGACATCCAGGAATTGTTGAAGCGGCGGCCCAAGCAACTCTCCGGCGGCCAGCGCCAACGCGTCGCCATGGGGCGCGCCATCGTCCGCAATCCCAAGGTCTTTCTGTTCGACGAGCCGCTGTCCAATCTCGACGCCAAGCTGCGCGTGCAGATGAGAACCGAAATCAAAAAGGTGCATCAGAAGGTGCGCACCACCTCGGTCTATGTCACCCACGATCAAGTGGAGGCGATGACGCTCGCCGACCGCGTCGTGGTGATGAATGGAGGGCGCATCGAGCAGGTTGGACCGCCCAACGAACTTTATCATCATCCGCAGACGCGTTTTGTCGCCGGTTTCATTGGCTCGCCGGCAATGAACTTTTTGCCGTGCCGGCTCATTGCGCGCGGCAGCGAGCTTGCGGTCGAACTCGGCGGCAGCCTCACGCTGCCGGTACCGCCGTCGCGCGCCGAAAGCTACCGGCCCTATACCGGCCGAGACATGACATTCGGGCTCCGTCCCGAGCATCTCACGGAGCGGCGGACTTATATCGAGGGCACCGAATTTACCCTTCCGGTCGACGTGCTCGAGCCGATGGGCACGGAAACCATGGTGCACCTTGAAATAGCGGGCGTGAGTGTTTGCGCCCGCTGCTCTCCCGACATCGCTGCTTCGCCGGGTCAGCCAATGCCCTTCATGGCACAGATGGACCACATGCACCTGATCGATCCGGCGAGCGATGAAGTTGTCGCCGCAACGCGGAACCAAGCGGTTGCGGCCTGAATTGCCGGTTGGGGATCGAGTGCGGCATTAAGGCTGCGATAGCGTACCTGAACCGCCCGTGGTATATGGTATGTTCATGCGAAAGAAACTCTAACGAACGGCCGCAAACGGCTGTCCGCGGCAGCGGGCGTAAGCCCTAAGTTTTCGACCCGTCTGCTACGCGGATCATATCAACCGCAGATGATGGGAGGATGAAAATGACAAAGCTGACCCGGCGTGGGATGATTCACGGCGCGCTTGGCGTTGCCGTCGTGGGAATGGTGGCGCGTCCCCACGTAGCCAGCGCCCAGACCAAGACCGCGACTGCTTGGTGGAACCAGGGTTTCGTTCCCGAGGAAGACGCATCCTTCCAGGCCATGGTCGCCGATTATGAAAAGCAGAGCGGCAACAAGATCGAATATAGCCTGATTCCGACCGGGCCGCTGATGCAGAAGATAGTGTCCTCGCTGACCAGCGGCGACGTTCCCGACGTCATGTCGCACGACACCCAGGATGCCACGGTGATCCCGCAGAACGCCTGGAAGGGTAAGCTTGTCGAGTTGAGCGACATCGTCGATCCACTCAAATCGCAGCTGCACCCGACTGCCTATCTGGCCTCGCATTACTACAACAACGTCACCAAAACACGCGGCGCCTATCAGGCACCGTTCAAGACCGCCACGCTGCCGTTCCATATCTGGAAACCGTTGGTCGAAAAGGCCGGATTGAAGATCGAGGCGGCGCCCAATACCTGGGACGCGTTTTGGGACTATTTCAAACCGGCGCAGGCCAAGCTGCGCAGCCAGGGCCTGCGCGGCGTCTATTCGTTGGGCCTGCAGGCGACGACCAACGGTCCGGCCGATGGCAACAACCTTTTTGCCTATTTCCTCGCCGCCTACGGCGGCTACGACATCATCACTCCCGACGGCAAACCGCACCTCGACGATCCCAAGGTCAAGGACGCGGTGGTCAAGACCATCACCTACATCACCACGGCATTCAAACAAGGCTATGTGCCGCCGGGCGCGCTCGACTGGGGCGACCCCGACGACAACAACGCCTACCACGCTCAGCAGATCGTCATGGACTTGGACGGCACGATCTCGACCGAACTGGCGATGATCCACGACCCGGAAAAGTACAACGGCTCGTATGTTCGCGGCCTGCCAAACGATAACGCCGGTAAGCCAATCGCATCGCCGCTGACCGTGGGCGGCGCCTTCATCCCCAAGGGAGGGAAGAATCCGACCGTCGCCAAGGAGTTCGTGCAATACGTGATCCAGCCGAAGGTCGCGGGCGCGTATCTGAAAGCCGGTTTGGCGCGTTGGCTGCCGGCGATCCCCTCCATCGTCAAGAACGATCCGTGGTGGACCGATCCCAAGGACGAGCACCGGCTGGCCTATGTCACTCAGGGCGTGCTGGACCAAACGATTCCCCGTCACTACGCCTACAATCCGGGGATGTCCGAAGCCAATGCCGCCCAGATTTGGGGCGTGGCGCACGCCAGCGTCATCCGCGATGGCGTCGCGCCGGAAGCTGCCGCCGATACCGCCTTGAAGCATATCGGCGCGATCCTGGCGAAATATCCGATCGCCCAGGCTTAAGAGGGCACGATGAGCAGCACAACGTTCGAGGCCGCCCGGGAGCTTGCTACTCCGTCGTCGTCGCTGCCGCGGCGTCGCCCATGGCGGGGCGGCCTTCAAGGCTCGGAATTCGCGTGGGCGATCGCCTTCGTGGTCCCCTATCTGGGAGTGTTCGTTGCGTTCGTGGTCTATCCGGTCGTTTATGGACTTTGGATGGGCCACAGGCCCGAGCTCTATTCCGAGCTGTTTGCCGATCCGCTCTATCTGCGCACGGTGGTGAACACCGTGCTTTATGTCGGAATCGGCGTGAATCTGAAAATGTTCGGCGCCCTGCTCTTGTCCGGATTCTTCATGCGCAGGAGTTGGTGGACCAAGGGCCTGCTGCTCATCTACGTGCTGCCATGGGCGGTGCCGGCGCTGCCCACGTTCATTTCCATCCATTGGATGCTCAATGGCCAATGGGGCCTGGTCAACAACACCCTGTGGGATTTGTTCCGCATCAATGGACCCGGCTGGATCGACACGTCGCGTTGGCTCGCGCTCGGCTCGGTGATTGCCTCGCACATCTGGAAATGGATGCCGTTCTGGACGGTGATCCTGCTCGCCGGCCGCATGGCCATCCCGCAGGAGCTCTATGACGCCGCCGATGTCGACGGCGCGACGGGACTCAAGCGCTTCGCTCACGTCACCTTCCCGCTGGTCGCCAACCTCTATCTCATCTGCACCCTGCTTTCGACGATCTTCACCCTGGGCGACTTCAACGAGGTCTACTTCGTCACCGGCGGCGGCCCGGCGCTGTCGACCCACGTGCTGGCGACGCTCGGCATTCGCGATGCGTTCCAGGTCGCCCGGCCCGATCTCGGCGTCGCGACGGTGATGTCGGCCCTGCCGCTGATGATACCGCTGGTGATCATCCTGATGCGCAAGCTGCGCACCACCGAGGTGCAGCTATGAGCGTCATATCGATCGATGGGCGTACCGCCAGGCAGCGACGCCGGCATTATCGTCTCCGAAGCAACCTCACCGAAGCCGCCGCTATCGCGCTCGCGCTGGTGCTCGTGGTCTGGACGCTGGCGCCGATCTACAATATGGTCTTTGTAGCGCTGGAGACCCATGGGGACGTATTCACCAGCAACATCTGGCCGGCGCATCCCACCCTCAAGAGCTTTTGGATCGTGCTCACGGAGGGCTATTGGTATCTGCAATATTTCTGGCATCAGTTCGCCAACAGCATCTACATCGGCGCGGCCACGACTTTTCTCACGCTCCTGATCGGCTCGCTGGCGAGCTTTTCGATCGGGCGAATGCGCCTGAAGAACGGCTGGATCGTGAGCAACGCGGCTCTGCTCACCTACGTGATCCCGGCTTCGTTTCTGGCGATACCGTTCTACAGCATCATGATCAAATACGGGCTGGCCAACAATTTGTGGGCGGTAATCTTTGCCGAAGTGACCTTCGCCACACCCTACGCGATCTTCATCTTCCAGCAATACGGCGTGAGCATCCCGATCGAACTCGACGAGGCGGCGCGCATCGATGGCGCTTCACCGATTCAGGTCTATCTGCGCATCTATCTGCCGCTGATGGCGCCGGCGCTGGTGGCGGTGGGAACCTACGCCCTGCTGCTCGCGTGGAACGAGTATCTCTACCAGTTCATGCTCTTGTCGTCGGTCAAGAGCATGACGGTGCCGGTCGCGCTGGCGCAGTTTCTTAACAGCGACGAAGCGCCCTGGAACTACATGATGGCGACCGCAATCATCTACGCGATCCCGCCGGTGGCGGTCTATTACGCGTTCCGCCGCCGCATGACGTCCGGCCTGACCATGGGCGGCGTCAAGGGCTGACCGCTCGACGCTTTGACAGGCTCAAGAGCAGCACTGCGCATGCCCTGCAGCGCCGTTGCGGTGGATCGCCTTTGAGGACGGCGATGTGCCGGCCGGCTCAAGCGCCCGAAAGCACATCGCCGGGGCGCGTAGCAGCCCCGGCGATGCCGACGTTTGCGCCGTAACCAACGTCAGGCGTCGTATTCGGCGGAGATATCCTTGCCGGTGTGGTCGGGCATCATCGCCGCCGCGATCAGGCTGATGACCGCACAGGCGGCAATGTACCAGGCGATCGCATAACCCGAGTGATAGGCCGCGAACAACGCGGTCGCGATCAGCGGCGATGGACCGCCGGCGATCAGAGAGGCCAGCTGATAGCCCAGCGAGGAGCCGCTGTAGCGCAGCCGCGGTGTAAACGATTCGGCGATCAACGCCGCCTGCGGCCCGTATTGTAGATCGTGCGGGATCAGCGACAGCACAATGGCGATGAAGACCAAGGCCGGAGTCGCGGCATCCACCATCGCAAAATACGCGAATCCGAACGCCCCCATCAGGGCTGCCCCGATGAGATACATGTTCTTGCGTCCGATGCGATCCGACAGGTGGCCGGCGATCGGGATCGTAAAGAACGACACCACGGCGGCGACCATGACAGCGCCAAGAATGAAATCTCGCGACATCTTCAGCGTGCCGACCGCATAGGCGAAGATAAACGCCGTGAAAATGTAGAACGGCGCCTGTTCAGCCATGCGTAAGAGTGCCGAAAGGATGATCTCCCTTGGTTGCTTCTTGATCACCTCGATGATTGGAGCCCTCTCGATCCTGTTCTGGTCGAGCAGCTTCTGGAAAACCGGAGTCTCGAGAATGCCCAGCCGGATCCAAAGGCCAATGCCGACCAGAATGATCGAAAGCGCGAACGGGATACGCCAGCCCCAGACTGCGAACTGAGCGCCCGACCATGCGCTGAAGACCGCGATCGCCGCAGTCGACAGCAACAGCCCGCAGGGCACGCCAAATTGCGGCCATGACGCCACCAGCCCGCGATGACTGTTTTTGCGCGCCCACTCCATCGACATCAGCACCGAACCGCCCCATTCGCCGCCGACGCCGATACCCTGGACCGCCCGCAGGATGGTCAGCAGCACCGCGCCCCAGATGCCGATCGAGGCGTAGGTCGGTACAAAGGCGATGAAGAACGTGCCAAGCCCCATGCACAACAGCGTCGCGATCAGCGTCGCTTTGCGGCCGATGCGATCCCCATAATGGCCGAAAATCGCTGCGCCGATCGGTCGCCCGATGAAGCCGACGAAATAGGTGCCGAAGGCGAGCAAGGTCGCCGACAGCGGATCTTCGTGAGGAAAATACAGCTTGCCGAAGACGAGGCCGGCGGCAGTGCCGTAAATGAAGAAATCGTACCACTCGATGGCGGTGCCGACAGTCGATGCGATGACGGCCTTGCGCAGTTGCGCACTGTGCTCCGCCTCGGACAACGACCCGGGCGTGGTTGCTGTAACCATGGACGCTCTCCCCCTCAGTCTATGCGTCTTGTGCGGAACAGGCTTCTTGGCGGCCTGCCCCATCAGCGAGATTACGTTAGGAAAG
>JBOHIU010000187.1:0-13687 GCA_050725855.1 Xanthobacteraceae bacterium
TAAATTGGTATTAGTGTAATTAATATGAAAAAAACCAAGCGTCATTACGTCATGACGGCGCGCGCGGCAAAAGCCCAGGCGACCAGAGCCCGAATCCGGGCAAGCGCCAATCAGCTTTATAGTGAGCGGGCGCTTGAAGACTTCACGCTTGAGGAGGTTGCGCAGCGTGCCGAAACAACGGTGCAGACAGTGTTGCGTGCCTTCGGCAGCAAGGACGAGTTGATATTTTCGGCGCTCGAGGAACTTGCCGGCGGCGGCGTACCGGTCAAATCCACGACGCCCGGCGATGTGGCGGCATACGTGAACGCCATCTTCGATATCTATGAAGCGATGGGCGATCTAGTCATCCAACGTCTCAGCGAAGAACGGCGGCGGCCAGGCTTGAAGCCCGCGCTGGACCGCGGGCGCAAAGCGCATACCGACGGGCTTACGATTGCCTTCGCGCCACAACTGCAACGGCAAAGCGGTTCGGCGCGAAAGCAGCTTTTCCAGATTCTGCTCGCCGCGACGGATGTCTACGTGTGGAAGCTGCTGCGCCGCGATCAGAAGCTGAGCCGTCCAGCCGCGGAAGCGATCGTTTGCCGGATGATCGGAAGTGTCACAAAGACGGAGAAAACCGATGGCGAAGATCTTGTGGCTGAATTGGTCCGGCGGCGGGAACCTGCCTCCTAGTCTGGGCATCGCCCGGGCATTAGCCGCAGGCGGCCATTTGGTCGCTTTTGCCGGCCGGCCCGAGATGGTGCCGCGGGTCGAAGCGGCGGGATTCCGGGCGATCGAGCTGAGGCGGGCCTATGAGCAGGTGGCAAGCTATCCGCTGAAATTTATTCCTAAAGCGGCGAGCTTCCTCTCTTCGCCGGCAACAGCGGAAGAAATCCGAGCTTTGGTTGCGGAAGAAAGGCCCGACCTCGTCATCATCGACGCGATGTTCCCAGCGGCCCTGACTGAAGCGGCGCATTTCCGGTGCCCGACCGTTGTCATGAGTCACACCGCAGTCCATCGCCTGATGGAACCCTGGCGGAAACAGCTTGGCCTCATCGTCGGGCTGCGCACTGAGGCGGGCTTTCCCTCGCTGCCGGCTGACTTGGACACACTGTGGATGTCCCACGATCTCGTGTTGGTCTCGACGCTAAAATCGCTCGATGATGCACCGAGCGAACTCGGCCATGCCGATAAAATCCGCCACGTCGGCCCCGTGCTGGAGAGCGAACGGCACGCCGCACGCGTTGCATTGCCCTGGCGCGCCGACGATCCCACGCCGATTGCGCTCGTCAGCTTCAGCACGGCGCCGGAGCAAGGCTCGCCAGCCAAATTTCAGAACGCGATCGATGCACTGGCCGCGCTTCCAGTGCACGGCATAGTAACGGTGGGGGATAGCGTCGACCCCGCGACCCTGAAGCCAGCCGAAAACGTGTTGGTTTTCGCGACGGCCGATCATGAAGACCTGATGCGCCGGGCCGCGCTGGTCGTCACGCATGGCGGCCACGGGACATTCATGCGCGCCCTCAAGCATGGCTTGCCAATGGTCGTCATCCCCGGCATGGCGCACGATCAGGCGCCCAACGCCGCGGCAGCGCAAGCGTGGGGAGTCGGTCGGGCTTTGTCGGGCGATGTCAGTGCGGAAATGATTCGTCACGCCGTGCAAGAGGTTTTGGCCGACGCAGGCTTCCGCCGGAAATCCCAGGCAATTTCCCGCGAGTTGGCGAGGGTGGACGGCGCAGTGAACGCGGCGGCTGAGATCGAGAGCTTGTTGGCCGAACACCGGTTTCGAGCGCGACTTCGCCATTCCAATGGTCGAGTATGTTCCAGTGGGCTCAAAGCGGATCGAGCGACAGAGCCAAACGTGGCTAAGCTGTAGCGAAGCGGTATTGAGCGAATCCCGAAAACTCGCGGGCAATACTTGTGGCTGATCTGGTCGGATATAGCCGGCTTGCCGACGCAGACGAAGACCGCCTCACCGGCGCGACTGCGGGCGTTACGCAGCGATCTGATCGATCCGACCGTCGCGGTGCATCATGGGTGCGCGGTCAAACGCACCGGCGATGGAGCGCCACCTTGCCCGACCGCACTCTGCGCTGCGTGGTCTCTGCTGCAATTCAATCCGCGGGTCTGGATTTATTCGATCGTCTGATAGCCGCGGATGATCCGCTCCGAGCCGTAGCCCCAGTAATTGCGCAGCGTATCGGCGCCCCAGACTTTCGGCCGCTGCGGCCGATCCTGGTGCCAGGGCCGCGGATCGAAATAGCCGAGACTCTCGTCCTTCATCTGGTCCATTTCGCAGAAAAATTCGACCCGCACCGTGTCGGCGTTGCGGTGATAGATCGCGATATTATGCCCGATGATGTGACGGCCCGGTCCCCAGACCAGATGGATATCGTGCCTGGCAAGCGTTTCCGCAGCGCGTTGAATCTCGGCCCAATCCTTGACCTCGAAGGCGATGTGATGGAGCTGCGGCTCGGCGTCATAGACGAAGTTGACCGTGTGGTGGTCGGTGTTGCAGCGCAGAAAGGCGAACGTATTGTCGCGCCAGTCGGAGACCCGAAAGCCGAGCACGTCGCAGTAGAACTTCACCGTCTTCTGCACGTCATCGACGCGGTAGGCGACGTGACCGAGCTTGAGCGGCATGATCCCGGCGGTGCGGCCGTCGTCCCTCGCGAAGATATAGTCGGAAAAAATCTCGACCGACGTGCCCTTGGGGTCCTTGAAGACCACGGCCTCTTTGACGCCGGGCGAGATACCTTTGCGCCGTTCGCCCTTGACACCGTCCTTGCTCAACGCCCGCGTGACGTCGCCAAGGTCGGTGCCAGGCGCGACCTGAAACGCAATGCGGGATAGCGCGTTGCCTTGGCCAGGCTCCAGCGCGATCGCTTCGAGCCCGAGCTTGCAGGCCAGATACGCATTGTCCTTGCTGCGCTCGATCAGCGTGAGCCCGACAACCTCGGTGTAATAGGCAATCTGCCGGTCCATATCCGGCGTCGTCAGCGTCGCGTGGCCCAGCCTTCGCACGTCAATCACATTCATCCTCCCGAGGCGGCACGCGACCGCGGCTCCGCCGACCTGGCATGGCGGCTCTCCGGCCGTTTGAGCCCCAAATTCGCGCGCAAGGTTGCGCCCTCGTATTCGATGCGGAACAGCCCGCGCCGCTGCAATTCCGGAATCACCAGATCGACGAAATCGTCAAGCCCGCCCGGCAGAAACGGCGGCATGACGTTGAAGCCGTCGCAGCCGTCTTTGCGGAACCAGTCTTCCATGATGTCGGCGATGGTTTGCGGCGAGCCATGGACGACCGCCTTGGCGCGCGCACCGGCGACCCGCGTGGCGACCTGGCGAATGGTCAGGTTCTCGCGCCGCGCCATGGCGGTCACTTCCTGGAAAATACCCTGGCTCGCGTTGGTCTGCGGCAGGTTTTCCGGAAGCGGCCCGTCGAATGGATAAGGCGAAAGATCGACGTTGCCGAGCACCATCGAGAGAATTTCACGGGCGACGATCGGATGGATAAGCGAGTTGAGATATTCGTAATTCTCCCGCGCCTCCGCGTCGGAGCGGCCGACGACCGCGGAGAGCCCTGGCATGATCTTCATGTCATCCGGCGCCCGCCCATAAGCGGCAAGACCTCCCTTCAAGGTCGCGTAGAGGCGCTGCGCCGCCTGAAGCGTCAGCGGCGCGCAGAAGATCACTTCGGCGAATTCGGCGGCGACGCCGATCATGTCATCGGAGCCGCCCGCTTGCACGATCACCGGATAGCCCTGCGGAGAGCGCGGGACGTTGAGCGCGCCGAGCACCGAGAAATATTTGCCGCGGTGGTTGAGGTGATGCAGCCCTTCGGGATGAAAGAACTGCCCGCTTTGCTTGTCGCGAACGAAGGCGCCATCGTCCCAACTGTCCCATAATCCAAGAACGACGCGGGCGAATTCGCGGGCGCGATCGTAGCGCTCGCCGTGCTCGTAGTGCTTTTCGCGGCTGAAGTTGCGCGCCTCGTTTTCCTGGCCCGAGGTGACGAGATTCCATCCGGCGCGGCCGTTACTCAAGTGATCGAGCGAGGCAAACTTTCGCGCCACATGAAACGGCTCATTGTAGCTTGTCGAGGCGGTCGCCACGAGCCCGATATGCGTGGTGTGGGTGGCAAGCGCCGACAGAAGCGTGATCGGTTCAAAATTGGCGATGTACTGCGCCGAACGCGACAGCGCCTCCATATGCGCCGCGCGGACGCCGAGATTGTCGGCCAGAAACACCATGTCGAATTTGCCGCGCTCGGCGGTCCGCGCGATCTCGAGGTAATGCTGGAAATTGATGCCGGCGTCGGCCTGGGCGCGCGGATGCCGCCACGAGGCGACGTGATGGCCCGTAGGATTGAAAAAGGCGCCAAGCCGCATCTGGCCTTTGCCGCTCATGGCCGTTTCCTATCTTTCACCTGTGCGCGAACCTGTTAGCGGAAACAGCGGCACCGCCCCCGAACCCGAGTTTCACATTTCCGACAACAAACCCGGCCTCAGCGCGGCGGCAACCTTACGCCGACAGATTATTTGCGCTCACAAATTATTTCACCGACAGATTATTGAGCAGTGGGATGTCCTTTGCCGGCTGGGGCTTCGGCCGCGACTCCAAGTAGGCGTAGATGTCGGCGAGATCGGAGTCGGACAGAATCTCGGCGTGGAACGGCGGCATCGCGCCGCCCGGATCGCGCACGTAGGCCTTGAATGCCTCGAACGGAAGCTGGGTATCGGCGATCACCACGCCGCCGCTGCTCGCCACCGAACCCTGGCCCTCGAAGCCGTGGCATTGCCAGCAGCCGTGTTTGACGAATTCGCTCTTGCCATTCTCCGCCGACGGATCGGCGGCGGCGATACCGACGCGGACGAGCAGGAAGCCCGCGGCTGCAGCCGCCAGCAAAAGGGGAACGCGAGCAAAAGCCATGGGCCGATCTCCTTAGTGTCCCGATTCCGAAGTTCGCATCTTCGTGCCGTCCCTTCGTTTGCGAACTTCGGAATCGAAGGGACACTAGCAAGTTATTGATCTCGCGTGGCTGTGGTTCAGAAATCCGCATAGCGAGCCCCGCCGTAAGAATGATGCGGACTTCTGAACCGCCACACTAGCGCGGTTGCGTCCAGACATTGAGCAGCGCGGGCTGCCCCGAGCGTACAACCGCGACTGCTTCCTTGATGGCGGGTCCGAGATCGGCGGGATCCTTGATCGGACCCTTCGCCCACCAGCCCATCGATTCGGCGAGCTTGTGATACTCGATGTCGGGATTCATGATGCTGGTCCCGATCGGCCCGAGATCGTGTCCGACATTCGCCATGCGATCGCGGAAGTTTGCCAGGCGCTGCACGTGCATCAACTCCTGGTGATAGCCGCGATTGTTGTGCATTACCGCAAGCAGTGGAATCTTGTGCCGCGCCGCCGTCCACAATGCGCCCGGCGCGTACATCAGATCGCCGTCGGACTGGATCGAAACCGAGAACCGGCCCTGGTCGCGATTGGCGAGAGCCCCGCCGACCGATGCCGGCGCGCCCCAGCCGACGCCGTAGCCGCCGGACGTTCCGGTGAACTGATACGGCTTGTCCATTGGCCACAGCCGCGTCGGCCAGCCGCTGACGTTGCCGGACGAAGGCACCAGCGACCAATCGAAATCCTTGATCTGCGCGTAAAGCTCCATGCAAAGGCGCGCGGTGGAGATCGGGCTCGCATCCCAGGCAATGGCAGCCAGTTGCTTGGTCGCCTCGCGCGCCTTCTGGTGGGCATTCTTGATGGCTTGTCCGCGCTTTGCGATCGCATCCTTGTTGCTGTCGGGGAGCGCAAGCTTTACGGCTTCGATCAGCGACGGCAGCGTGGCCTCAACGTCGCCCGTGATCGGAACGTCGATGCTCTGGAACCGCTCGAATTCCTGATAATTGGATTTCGTGATCAGCTGCTGTGTGCCGATGCCGATCAACTTCGTGCCCGACCTGATCCGGGTGGTGACGCTGCCGACGCCGTGGTCGTTGTTGTCGGTGAACTTGTTCACCGTCGCCCAGTAATCGGTCAGCTCCAGGCCGAGGATCACGTCGGCCTGGGCGATGACGCTTGCCGGCCGGCCGAGATAGTGGGTGGTCGGGAAATTCAGCCGCGCGCGCTGGCGCACGAGCGGAGCCTGCAGTAGCTCCGCCAGCTGCACGAGCAGATTCATTCCCTTTTGCGTGTTGACCGCGCGATCGGCGACGATGACCGGATGCTCGGCATTGACCAGAAGCCGGGCGGCTTCGCGCACCGCGCCCATTTCGCCTTGCGGCGGCGCCGCAGGCACGAATTTCGGAATGTAAAGCGCCTGCCCGTAATCCCTGATCGGCTCCTGCGCTAGTCCATCGTCGAGCGAAATGACGACCGGCGCGCAGGGCGGCGTGGTGGCGATCTGATAAGCCCGCACGAAGGACTGCGCGAACGCCTCGGCGGACACCGGCGTGTCGTCCCATTTGGTGAAGTCGCGCACGATGGCATTGATGTCTTGCGCCGAATGGATGGTCGGCACGCCGGGAGGCCGGTAGGCGGCGTCGAGGTCGTTGCCGGCGATCACGATCACCGGCGCATGATCGCAGAACGCGTTGTAGATGTTCATGGTGGCGTGCATCAGACCGACGGTGCCGTGGCACGTGGTCATCAGCGGCTTGTTGGTGATCTTGTAGTAACCGTGAGCGATACCAACCCCGACCTCCTCGTGGGTGCAGGTGAGGAATTCCGGCATGGAATTCTTGCCGTAGTCGATCAGCGATTCGTGCAGGGCGCGGTAGCTCGAGGCCGGATTGGCCGGCAGATATTTGATGTCGAGCGTCTTGATCACCTCGACCATGAAGTCCGAACCGGGCCGGCGATGCTCGGTGGCATAAGGCGCGATATCCGGCACATCGGTTTCAGCGGACACGGCATGCTCGCTCGGCGGCAGCGCCGATGGCGCGCGCTGTCCGGCCATCGGATTGGCGTCGGTCGCCGCATCGGCCGGCTTCACCGCGCCGGCGGCGCCGGCAACAGCCGCCGCAGCGAGAAATTTGCGACGATCGATGTTCGGACCTGATTGCTTTTTCGGCATCGATTGCTCTCCCGCGACATTTTGTTGGATCGGCGCCACGCTATGACTTCGCAACGCCTTTTCCGAAGGCTACCACGCGCCTGTCCAGGCTCACAACGCGCGGCGCGCGCAAGCGGACCGCAGACGGCGCATGGGTTGGTTTGCCGCCACGAAGCCGCCGCGGTGCGCGGCGCCCGATCAGAGTCGAGGTTGAAACCTCCGATTAACGTTTTCGGCCAATGATACGCTTTTCCGGACACGCGTTTTCGGATACGTGGCGCACAGGCCCAAAGCGATGACTGCAAGCGCGGCGCAGCCGCTCACCGCCGCCGAGAATGCATCAGCGCCAAAAGCCGCCGCGGCGCGCGGCGGCGCGAACACGCCGCTCTGCTTTATCGTCGATTCCGACCCAAGCATCCGCCATTTTCTTTCGCTCATCATGCATGGCGTCGGGATCGACACCGAGGAGCTGGCCGACGGTCAGGAATTGATCGACGCACTGGCGCGGCGCTCGCCCAGTGCCATTTTTCTGAACATCGCGCTCGAATCCGCCGAGGCGATCGGCTCCGTCGCGGCACTCGGCCAGCGCGGCTATAGCGGCTACCTGCAGCTCATGTCGAGCCGCGGCTCCGCCGTGCTCGCCCACGTCAAGAGCATCGGCGATGAGCACCGGCTACTGATGCTGCCGCCACTGAAGAAGCCGTTCGATACCGGGGCCATCGTCAAGCTCCTGCAGGATCTGAAGCTTGGGCAGCCGCCGGAGTCTGCCGGCCGCGTCGATCTCGACGAAGCTCTCGATAAAAACTGGATTGAATTCTGGTACCAGCCGAAAATCGATCTGCGCAAGAAACAGCTGGTCGGAGCCGAGGCCTTCCCGCGCGCACGTCATCCGGTTCAGGGCGTGTTGGCGCCGAGCGCGTTCATGCCGGGCGCCACCGAACCGGCCTTGATGAGATTGTCGGAACAGGCGTTGGAGCAGTCGCTGCGCGCCGGTTTGCACTTCGCCAAGCTCGGCATCAACCTTCGGCTCGCGGCCAACGTGCCCGTCAGCGCTCTGGTCAAGATCCCGATCGCCGACATCGTCGAGAAATTCAGGCCGCAATACGAAAAGTGGCCCGGATTGATCATCGACGTGACCGAACAGGAGATTATCAACGATCTCAAACTGGCGAGCGAACTCGCCAAGACGCTGGCTCCGCTTAACGTGAAGCTCGCCATCGACGAGTTCGGCCGCGGCTATTCCTCGCTGGCGCGGCTCAGGGAGTTGCCGTTCGCGGAAATAAAGCTTGCCCGCGCGTTCGTCGCCGATTGCGGCACCGACAAGGTCAATGCGCCGCTGTGCAAGACCGTTATCGATCTGGCGCACAATTTCGGGTCGATCGCCGTCGCGACCGGTATCGAGAAGGCCGCCGACGCGCTGGCGCTGGTCAGCATGGGCTGCGATTACGGTCAGGGATTTCTGCTTGGCCAGCCGATGCCCGAGGAGCGTTTCATGTCGCTGCTGCGCCAGCGCTCGGGTGCGCAGAAACAGGGTTCATCCGGAATTTCCGCCGCGCATCCCGCAGAGCAGCTCCAGGCATAAAAGCCGCCGCCTAATGGGTCCAAGCGCCGCGCCGTCCGGGAGCAAAGTTATCCGCGTAGGCGATGCGGGCGCGTTTGACGGGAGGACTTTCGAACACCTGATAGGCGATGCCTTCGCGCTCGCAATAGGCGATGGCCTCGTCCTTGGTGTCGAAGAATAACTGCAGTTCCTGCTTCATGTCGCCCGAACTGGTCCAGCCCATCAACGGTTCCACCGTGCGTGGCTGTTCGGGCTCGTAGTCGAGCACCCATTCCTTTGTCTTGGCGTTACCGGACTGCATCGCCGTTCGCGCCGGTTTATAAATGCGTGCGGTCATGAGCGTTCTGCACCTGAGAGATTAAGCGATGACGCAGAGCCGCCAAACCGTCGTCCAGCGACAACAACAAGGCGGCTGGTCGGGGCAGCAGGATTTGAACCTGCGACCTGCAGTACCCAAAACTGCCGCGCTACCAGGCTGCGCTATACCCCGCTGATCTCGGCTTTGGATACATGCTTCACTGGGGACCAGCAAGCTGCGCGTCCCAAGCCCGCCGCTCATCCGCCACCGAAGATCGAGCCGGTCACCCGGTCGCCGACCGAAATTCCGAGCTTGTCGACGGTGCCGCCGATCACTTCGAGAACGGCGCGCACCGGGTATTCGGACGGGATGAGCGCGTCGGAAAGCGGCTTGGCATTTTCGACGATGTGGAGGATGCGCCCGTTGCCGGAAATGAAGATCATGTCGAGCGGGATGTAGGTGTTGTGCATCCAGAACGAAACCGGCTGGTCTCGCTTGAAATCGAACAGCATGCCCTGACCTTCCGGCAGGTGCTTGACGAACATCAGGCCGCGCTCGCGTTCGGCGTCGTTGGTGGCCAATTTGACGTCAAAGGCGTGAACGCCGTTCTTGGATACGATCTCCATGGTCGCATGGCCGAGGGCCCGCGCCGGCGCACAAGCCAGAATGGCGACGCAGGCGGCAAACACCAGGGTTGCGGCAAAATGCAGCGCCCGCGTCCGCAGCAGCAGAGTGTTCGGAGCGCCGGCCCCTAGTGGGAAGCCGGGCCGAGCGAGCCGCCTTCCGGCCGAACCTCGGCAGCCATCATTCCCTTGGGACCCGGGCCGTAGCGCACCAGCAGGAACTGCCCCGGCCGCAACTCGGTCAAGCCGAAGCGGCGAAGGGTCTCCATGTGTACGAAAATATCCGGCGTACCTTCGCCGCGGGTGAGAAAGCCGAAACCACGAAGCCGATTGAACCATTTGACCTGTGCCCGTTCGAGACCGCTCGTCGGGGTCACAGTAACATGAGTCCGCGGCGGCGGCATCTGCGCCGGATGGATTGCCGTCGACTCGTCCATGGAGATGATGCGGAAGGCTTGCAGGCCTTTCGGCCGGGGCAGCACCTCGCAGACGATCCGCGCGCCCTCATACGCGGTCTGGTAGCCGTCCCGCCGCAGGCACGTCACATGCAAGAGTATGTCCGCCATGCCGTTATCGGGAATAATGAAGCCATATCCCTTGGCGACATCGAACCACTTAATCATGCCGGAGACTTCAATGACGCTCGCAGCCGCCTCGTTGCCGAGGTCGACTTCGGGCGCTAGTCCCGAACCGGTGGATTTTGCTTCAAAACCGTCCGACGCCATGACGCCGTGGCTGCCGCTCTGTGCTGGCGCCCCGGGTGGGCGCACGAATCTCTGCAATCGAGGATAACACTCACGTGCAGTCGCGAAAGCGCAAAAATGCAACACTGCGCCAAAAGCGTACAATTCCTGTGAACATCGTTGGATGGCGCGTCCGGGACGCGGCTTCAATGAACAATGAATGGCTCCAGTACGGCGCCGATGTCTTGATGCACCACCAGATCGGCCACGGCGTCGAATTCCGTCGGCCCGCGATTGATAATGACGAGTCGCGCGCCGTTGCGTTTTGCCATCAGCGGGAATCCAGCCGCCGGCCAAACCACCAGCGAGGAGCCGATCGCGACCAACATGTCGCAAGAGAGCGCAAGCTCCTCGGCACGTCTCATCGCCTCTTCCGGCATGGATTGTCCGAATGAGACCGTGGCGGTCTTGATGAAGCCGCCGCAAGCCGGGCAATCGGGCGCGCAGCCGTTGCCTGCCGCCATGCGCTCACGCACCCAGGACAATTCGTAGCGGTTTGCGCAATCCAGGCACACTGCATAGGTTGTATTGCCGTGAAGCTCGACCACGTGTTCGGGCGCGATGCCAGAGGCTTGATGCAGATTGTCGATGTTCTGCGTGACCACCGCCGGGACCCTGCCCGCGCGGTAAAGGCTGGCCAGCGCGCGATGTCCGCGGCCCGGCCGCGCGTCGCCGAACTGCTCGCTCATGGCGAAACGCCGGCGCCAAGTTTCGTTGCGCGCCTCCTGATTCGCCAGGAATTCGTCGAACGGGATCGGCCGGTTCTTGGTCCACAAGCCGCCAGGGGAGCGGAAATCCGGAATACCGCACTCGGTGGAAATACCGGCGCCCGTAAATGGCACGATATTGCTCGCCTCGTGTATCATCTCCGACAGGAGATCGATCGCGGTGTCCACATCGGAAGCGATCATGCTTTGTGCCCCATGCGCGTTGTCAAAAGAGACACCCATTGAAAGCGGCAGTCCAATAGCAGCGGAGTATTCATGATGCGATATCTGCACACCATGTTGCGCGTGCGCAATCTCGACGCGGCCCTCGACTTCTATTGCAACAAGCTTGGATTGACCGAGGTTCGCCGCCGGGTCGATGAGAAGAACAAGTACACGCTAGTCTTTTTGGCGGCGCCGGCGGACATGGACATCGTCGGCAAGGGACCGAAGGGCCGCGAAGAGCCGCTGGTTGAACTAACCTATAACTGGGATACCGAGGATTACGGCGAGGCCCGCTATTTCGGCCACCTCGCCTACGAAGTCGACGACATCTATGCGCTCTGCGAGCGGTTGATGAAGGCCGGCGTCACCATCAACCGGCCGCCGCGCGACGGCAACATGGCTTTCGTGCGCTCGCCCGACAAGCACTCCATCGAGTTGCTGCAGAAGGGTTTGCCGCTGGCGCCGACGGAGCCATGGACGTCAATGCCCAATAGCGGGAAGTGGTAGCCGCCGGAATCGAAGAGCCGCCGGCGCCATGGGTCTGTTTACAGCCTGTTTCCGGGGATGCTCGCAGGGCAATCGGATTTGACTTTCCCAGCCCTGAAAGGGGGGAAGGCGCGCGCCGCGCGCCAGACAGGGGCATATTGTTGGACCGTGCCGGGTTTTGACCCCCCACCCGGCGGTCGGAGCTTGCCATCGGGCGGCGCTTCGCGCCGACGGACCGCCGACCTTCCCCTTTCGGGGGGAGGAAAAACCAAGTTTGCGTCCCTATGCCATAGCGCGGGCATTGCTTGCCGCGCGCGGCGAACCTCTTTATATGTCGCGCGCCAATATGCGGCGCGCATCGATCGCGCCTTTCCCGCGCCCTTCGTCTAGCGGTCTAGGACATCGCCCTTTCACGGCGGAAACACGGGTTCGAGTCCCGTAGGGCGCGCCAGCAATTTCAATGGCTTAGCCCTTCACCCGACCCCGCCGGAAGTGGTTTTTGGGAAGCTTTTGGGGAATATACCCAGGCGTTTGCCGGCGTCCGCGGCGGTTCATTGGCTCAGCGCGGCTGGGCCGGCCGATAAGTGCCCGCGTCCCGGTAAGCACCCGTTAGACAACCCCTGGTAAGATTCAAAAAGAACCCAATTGGCTTCGGACCGGGCACATCCATGGCGCCACGACCACCTCGCATCGACCGCGCATCCCACGACGATCGGGATCCGGAGCCTGCCATCGAAAAAATGCAGGAGCCCGCTCGGGACTGGTTTCCGGTGCGGCAGGCCCCCCTGCTCTTCCAGGCTGTCGAGATGCCATTTACACCGCCTCGACAAACCGTCGACCAGATCAGAGCCTTTCTTCGATCCATGATGCGGGGATCACGCATCACGGAATGCGTGTTCGATCAGCCCGACTGCTATGAAATCTCCTTCACAGACACGATCGACGGCGAACCGATCAAGAGATGGGCATGGGTGTGCCCCTATCGGCCGCTGGAACTGACGTTTCAGGATGACTTCGGTCCGCCGGTCCCTGCACCGAGCGACATCGCAGAGGCGATTTCGAGGGCGTGGAGCGCCATGGAAACGCGCTTTCGCACGTCACACCGCATCGGCGCCTGTCGAATTCTTGCCCGGGTCGGATCGGCGACGGCAACACGGTTCACCGCATTGACTCCGGAAGCCTTTGACGCGTTCAAGATCACCGATTGGCGAAGCGGCACTGCCGAGACCGCGCGCGGCGAACTGATCTATGCGATCCACGCCGCACCGCCAGCACGGCCTGAACACGAATCAACGGCCATGATTCTGAGGCGGCGGTTCGAAACCTCACCGATGAAGCGCATGGTTGGCCGGTGGTTTTACGCGCACCATCGGCAGCCTCTCAACGGCGAGATCGTCCCCGCCGAGATCATCACCAGGATCAAAGCTGCCACCGTTGGGACAAGCGCGGTCGGAAGACTGGACGAGAAAACCATTCGCGGAGCCTACCGGCTGTTTCGCGATCTGATCGCCTGCGATCCATCGTTCACCAGGTAAAGGCGCAGGCGCGAGGCCCCCAGATTCGACCGCATCGCGCGAAAAGCATCGAGGCCCATGACCGGCGTCCCGAGCCCGCGCATGTGCACGGCATAGACACGGTGAAAGGCTTCGAGTTCACCAAGCCCTTCATCCCGCGCGATGCGGACACCAGTCTTTTCCGCCTGTCGAATAGCCCAGCGGGTCTTCTTTTTGATCCCCGACCAAAGCACGTCTACCGGTTGGCTAGTGTCGATCAATGTATGAACAGTTGGAAAGCTCCTCGCGCCGGCGGCATCGACCGGTCCGCCCCTGATCTGAAGGTATTTCGCACCGATCCGATCGCGCAACGAGCGCGCCTCTTCGAGCAAATCCGCGAAGAGCGCGCTCGGCCGCGTTGTTCGTCAGGCAGACCCTGCCGTCGTCGATGAAGCGGGCGAACCGGTCCCAGCGCGTGAGCACATAATCGATCGGCGTGGCGACCGAGGCCGAGC
>JBOHIU010000188.1:0-12282 GCA_050725855.1 Xanthobacteraceae bacterium
CGGCACCCGGCAGCAAATGGCTGCCTGTTGTGGCAATGCAAGCGCCGGCTCCGCAGAGCAGGCGTGCCTTACACGGGGGCGCCGCGCAGAACCACTGCAATTTGCGCCGTAAAATGGGCAATGGGGGGAAACCCGAGCTTAAGCATAGCGGCCGAAACGGCGAAGCACTGCAACCAGTTTTTTTGCGGTGCATTATCGAGTCGAAGCCTCACGAGAGCAGCAATCCTAACGACGATGGATCGAATTCGCGATGCATGAGACCATGGTGTTGCTGAAAAGGCTCAAGCAAATCGCGGCGCAGCCAAGCTCATGCGAAAAGCGCACTGCCACCGCTCACTCGTTAGTCAAGACATTCATCGCCAGCTTCTATACAGAGCTCGGCATCGGCGGCTCGAACCGACTGACGGAGAGCACAAAATCCTTCGCCGATGATGCTCTCGTCGACCTGCGGCGCGGGATCCTGGCCGCGGAGATCCGTACAGAATCACCATCCAAGAGCGTGTTCACGGCTGCGAGGCATCACACGGACATGATCCGACGGGTCCTCTCGAGCCGGCTGCTCGCAGAGAGTGCTCCCGCAGCAGACCGCGCTATTGGCGCCGCACCAGCATTCGGGTGGCAGAATTCAGGCCCATCGGGGCGCTACAGGATACGCTTCCAGGAGGATTGGCTTGTCATTGCGGCAATCCGCGGCGGCGCTGATGGGCGCGAGCAGATTGCGCGAAGCAGAGCTGCCATCCAGGAGTCGCTTCGGCTGCTTGGAACCGACGCAGCGGGCCGCCGCCTCGGCAAGCTGGGCTACGATCACGCGCGGCGTGCTCGCTTGGGTAATTTGAGCGGCCAGTTCACGATGTAATCTTCGAGCATTTCGTCGGGCACCTGCGCCTCGCTGGCACTCACCCGGCCGCGCACCGAAACCCCAGCGCTGTGCACCGTGTCGGGATCGCCAGACACCAGCGGGTGCCACCAGTACAGGTCTTTTCCCTCCGCCAGCAGCACGTACGCGCAGGACGGCGGCAGCCAGGTGATCGTTTTGAGGGTTTCAGGCGTCAACTGCACACAGTCATCAACCCTTTTCAGCCTGTCGGGATAATCCCGGCAACGGCACGTTTCCCCGTCCAACAAGCGGCAACCAACGTCGGTATAGAACGTGCGGTCGGTTCCCTCCTCTTCGAGTTTGTTGAGGCAGCAGCGGCCGCAACCATCGCAGAGACTCTCCCATTCCGAATTAGTCATTTTATCCAATGGCTTACGCTGCCAAAATGGAACCTCGCCAACGCTGCTCGGCTGACTATCGTCGCTTGCCATGTCGTTCTCCGGAGCGGCGAAGCTCATCCTTTCGCCCCCAATGTGCATACGGTACGCTGCTTCTGTCGATATCCCCTGCATTGCAAGCCAAAACTCACTACAAGCCAAATTTGCCCCAATTTCCATTCACCCTTTGCTCGGCGCGGCATTGGCCGGGGATGCTGGCTCGGCTAAACCACAGGCAGGAACGGATGGCGTTTGGCGATCGACCAATTAATATAAAAAATCGCAGAGCGGTGGCCCGTTCCCGGAGCGTTCAATCGTGACCGATATGTTCCCCGATCCGGGCGACAGCTGGCGGCCGAAGCTTAGGCGGCTTCTGCTTGATATCGATGCCCGAATTGATTTTGCCGTGTTTGCCAGCGGCAAATGGGCGCGCGAGGCCTACGAGCGATTCACCGCCGCCATGGATCGCTTCCACGTCTCCGGGTGGCGGCGCTGGTTTTTTGTGGAGCCGCTGTCGGAGGCGGCGACGCTCGGCGCCGGCGGGCTCCTCGTCCTGTTGGCGCTGTCGGTGCCGGCTTACCGTCAGACATCCGACAAGAGCTGGCTTAAGAAATCCGATCTCGCGGTTACCTTCCTCGACCGCTATGGGAACAAGATCGGCAGCCGCGGCATCAAGCATAACGATTCGGTGCCGCTGGATGAAATGTCCGATTATTTGATCAAGGCGGTGATAGCGACCGAAGACCGCCGCTTCTATGAACATTTCGGGATAGATTTTTCTGGCACTTTCCGCGCCATGATCACCAATGCGCAGGCTGGCGGGGTGGTCCAAGGCGGCTCGACGATCACGCAGCAACTCGCCAAGAATTTGTTCCTGACCAACGTGCGGACCTACACGCGCAAGATCAACGAGGCGTTTCTCGCCGGTTGGCTGGAAGCGCATCTGACCAAGAATGAAATCCTGAAGCTATACCTCGACCGTGCCTATCTTGGCGGCGGCGCCTTCGGGGTGGATGCGGCGGCGGAATACTATTTCGGCAAGTCGGTACGCGATCTGACGCTACCGGAGTCGGCAATGATCGCCGGCATGTTCAAGGCGCCGGTTAAATATTCGCCGCTGGTGAATTTGCCCGCGGCGCGCGCCCGCGCCAATGTGGTGCTCGACAATCTTGTGAACGCCGGTTTCATGACGGAGGGGCAGGTCTATGGTGCCCGGCGGAATCCCGCCACTCCGATCTATCACACCGAGCACGATGCGCCGAACTATTATCTCGATTGGGCCTTCGACCAAATGCGCCAGTTGGTCGAGACCTTTCCAAAATCCGTAACCGACCGCTATTTCGTCGTACGAACCGCGCTCGACATGAATTTGCAACGCTATGCCGAGCACGTCGTTCAAGCCAATTTGCGCGACTACGGTCACCAGTTTAACGCAGGCCAAGCCGCCGTCGTGGTCGCCGACCTCGATGGCGCCGTCCACGCCATGGTGGGCGGACGCAATTACGACGAAAGCCAGTACAATCGGGCCGTCGACGCGATGCGCCAACCTGGCTCGTCGTTCAAGCCGTATGTCTATGCGACAGCTCTGGCCAACGGCTATACGCCCAACTCGGTCGTCGTCGATTCTCCGGTGTGTATCGGCAACTGGTGCCCGCACAATTACGAGAATAGCTTTGCCGGTCCGGTCACATTGATCGACGCCCTCACCCGTTCGATCAACATCATCCCGGTCAAGCTCTCCATCGCGCTGGGCGGCGGAAATGCCAAGATCGGCCGGGCGAAGATCATCCAGACGGCGCGTAACATGGGCATCGTGACACCACTGCCCGACACTCCGTCACTGCCAATCGGCGCCGACGCGGTGACGCCGCTCGAGCACACGGTCGCCTATGCCACCTTTCCCAATCTGGGCAAGGCTGTCGTGCCGCATGCCATACTGGAGGTGCGTACCGGCACCGGCAAGCTGGTGTGGCGCTTTGATCGCGACGGACCGCAGCCACGACAGGTCATCAGCCCCCAGGTTGCCATCGAGATGATCAAGATGATGAACTCGGTCGTTGACAATGGCACCGGCAAGCGGGCGCAACTCGAAGGCATCCCGACCTGCGGCAAGACCGGCACCACCAACGATTGGCGGGACGGCTGGTTCGTCGGCTACACCGGAAATTTGGTCGCAGGCATATGGATGGGCAACGACGACTTCTCGCCCACAAATCATATGGTCGGTGGATCGCTGCCGGCGATGACTTGGCACGATATCATGACCTACGCGCATCAGGGGATCGAATTGCGGCAGTTGCCCGGCTTGCCGGCCCCGCAACATGCGCCGACCGTTACGGCCGACGGCGCTTTGGTCGGTGACGAACCGCATCCAGCCCTGCTTACGCGCAAAGCCACGGGAGCCCTCGTTCACGTCGAGCAAATGCTCGACGACGCCGAGCAGGCATTTACGACGCAAGCTTCCCCGCTCACGACCGTCGGTGCTCTCGATGGCGCCGGCCGCGAAGATAACCGCAGCAACGGAAATGGCAATGACGATCGCGCGGGCGCGATCGCTACGGCAGCGGACCGAAAGGCTTCCCCGGCCTTGCGCGGGGATTGAACGCGGCAGGACATGCGCCTCCTTTTCGGTTCCTTTTGCACATTCCTGATCGCCGCGGTGATCGGGCTGGGCGCGACCTGGTTCACGCTCACGCGCGGTGTCGCTTTTGGCTCGCTAACAATCGGCGCGTGGACGGCTTGGCCGAAAAATGGCTCGCAGGATATCGATCCTTACGCGCACGCGAGCATCGCCCGCAACGGCGAACTGCCGCTCGGAATAGGCGATGGCGTTGCGTTCTTCGCGCACGGCGACGATGCCGGACACGAATTCGACGGCCGTTGCACGTTTACTCTGAGCGGCATGACCCCGCCGGCGCGCTACTGGACGCTAACGCTTTATAATTTGCAGGGTGATCTGGTCGCGAATGCAATCCACCGGCACGGCTTCACCAGCGCGGAAATCGTGCGCGACATTGATGGCAGCTTCACAATCGCGGTAGCGCCGCAGGCGCGTCCGGGCAATTGGCTGCCGACCGGCGGGATTGAGCATTTCATCCTGGTATGGCGTCTCTACGACACTCCGATCGGCGTCGCGGCAACGACTATGAAGGAAGGGCCTATGCCGGCGGTAACGCGAAAAGGTTGCTCATGATCCGCTGGGTTTTATGGGCGCTTGCCGGCATTCTGCTGGGCGGCATCGTGCACTTGGCAACGGTTTTGGCTATGCCCCGGGCAGCGACGCAGGACGCCTATGCGCGCCTCCTGCCGATCGCGCCGGTAAACGCGGTGGTCCCGCTGCCGACGCCGACCTCGCGGGCGTCCATCATACCTTTCATGGATTCCGCATTCGCCACCGCCGTGTGCCGATACGACCTTTCTGATGGGATGATCAAACTCAATGCGCCGGTTAGCGAAGCCTACACGTCAGTCACGTTCTACACGCGCGACAGTGTCGCCTATTACGCCATCAACGACCGTGCCGCCGGCAGGCGCGCGATCGAACTCGATCTGATGACGACGCAGCAGCACGAGCAAATACCCGAGGATGAAGACGTGACCGCGGCCGACCGATTGATCGTCGATTCTCCGACCAAGACCGGACTCATCATCTTGCGCGCGCTGGCGCCGGAGCCTGGCCTGATGCCGATGGCCCAGCAAGCCTTGGCGGCCGCACAATGCCACCTCGCGCCGGTGCAGTAGCGGTTGCCGGATCGGCGCTTATCGCGTACCGACCGCGACTGGCCCTGTGGCAAAATGCGGAACGGGTGGAAGGCCCTCGCCCGCAATGGCCTCCTGCAATTGGGTGAGCACGCGATCAAGGTCGGCTGCTTCGCTGTCAGGCTCGGCGACCGACAAATGTTCCAGCGCAAACCGATACCCCGCGCAGCGTTCGGTTAGCGCATGCTGCACCCAAGCGACCGTCAAGCTGTTCTCTCCAATACGTGCGTCCGCGCTGAGCCGTTCGGCCGGGCTCAAATCGGCGATTGCTTGCATGCTTGCCTTGCGGCGCCGGTCGAGATCCATGACGCGTCGCGCGACTACGAAGAACGGTCCGATACGGACAATGTCGTTGCGAATATCGTCCATCAATTGATTGTAGCGGCTCGCCGTCGAGCGTCGCGGCTCGGCCTGCAGATGCCGATAATACGCGGTCGGATCTTCGATCCACAATCGGCGCCGGAATCCGCGGTCGATGCCATACTCGTAGACGATTGAATTCCAGCGCTGCCGATCGTATGGCGGCTCGATCAACGGGAACGCCAAGTCGCGCAGCATGCGTTCGTCGTCGGTCATATTGTCAGTCGAAACCGGCGCACCGGCATGCAACGCGGCGTCCCGACCGACCCAGTCGTGAATGTTGTCGGTGACTAGATCCGGCTGTATTCGGCCAAGATCACCGATGCTGGAACAGCCGGCCAGGACGAGCAGTCCGATGAGCGCCGACGCTAAAAATGCGGTCTCGCAACATCGGCGGGCGCGCGGCGACATCGATTGAACCGGCGGCTATCGGCGCCTCATCCGTCGGCGACCGCCGTTGTCGGCCGGCGGATGCGTATGTGGCTCTGCCCCATCGACAACCGGCTCCGCGTAGCGCTCGATGCGCACGACGGGCAGAATGATAACCGTCGCGGAGTCCTCAGTGCCGGAGCGGCCAAAACGCACAATGCGCCCTTCGTCCGGGAATTTGATGACGTTGCCCACCAGCCCTTCCTCTGACGGCCGGTACGGATCTCTCAACCCGATCCGCTGAGATCGGCCTCATGGCGATTAAGCGGCATGCAAGGTTAACGCTCCGCTAACGCGGAGCCCTTACGCTACGCAACTCAAACTCCTCTCGTCATCTGTTGCAATCGAGTAACGCGTCATGGACTCGTCGATCCTCTCCGGCCTTGAAGGATTCTCGGATATCGGATTGCGCGGCGGGGTCGATATGCGCCCGACGCTGCTGCGCGTTCTGACAGATCTATATGTACAGAAGCTCTCGCATACGCCGGATGAGGAACGCCACTATACGGAACTCGCACTGCGGCTCCTCGATTCCGTCGATGTCCAGACGCGTGTCGCGGTGGCGGGACGGCTGGCGCACCATCTCTCTCCTCCCGCCTCGGTCATCGAACGGCTAATGACCGATTTGCCCGAGGTTACGGCCGCGCTGCGATCAAAGCGGCCGGCTCGGTTGCCCAATGGTCCCACGGCAACGCCGACAGCTGTGGTCGCAGCAACGAGCGAGCGAATCCCAAAAACAGAAGCCGCACGTAGCGCCACCGCTGTCGGCCTTGATGCCGAAATAGCGCGCGAGCTCAATGCACTGTTCTTTGCCGCCAACGCGGATGAGCGGCGGCTGATCCTGGTCAACCTTCATCTGGTGGCTTATTCTTCCGCGACGGCAGGCGCCCCCCTCGTCCGCGACTCTACAATCGGCCGTAAGCTGGAAGCTGCAGCTCTGGCTCGCAGACGAGAAGATTTCGAGAGCGAACTTTCACATTCTTTGCATATTTCGCGCGAACAGGCTCGGCGCATCGTCGGCGACAGTCTCGGCGAGCCGATCGTGATTGCGGCAAAAGCATTAGCGGTTCCGCGCGATCTGCTGTACCGCATCCTGTTATTCATCAACACCGCCGTAGGCCACTCGGTCGAGCGCGTCCACGCGCTAGCCATGCTGTATGACGAGATGACCGGGCAGGCGGCGCAGGATGTCGTCGCTATCTGGCAGGCGCTTGACGTCAACAAAGACCGGCGTGCGACCGGAATACACCGGCCGGTCCTGGCAAGCGGCGAAGCTCAGCCGCCGCGGCAGGCGCCTTTTGCCCAACCAGCGCCCGCGCCAGCGGCAAAGATCGTGCGCCGCGAAGCCTCGTAAGGCGTGATCGGGTCAGACGATAACATCGAGAAAGTTTCGTCCGGTACGATCCTCGATCTCCACGATCCAGATGTCGGGATCGAATTTGATCTCTCGAGCCAGATAGGTTTCGATTGCCGCATCGGGCGCCGGCTGCTCGGCGAGGCTGGAGCTAAAGCCGCGCTCACCGGAGACGGCATCGAAAGCGCTCTGCGGTGCCGGGCCGAACAGGTCCGAGGTACCATCGAGCCTGCTGATGCGCACGAAGATGGCGCCTGCCTCCTCCGCGCCGCGCCTGCGTACGACGCCGTACATCCCCTCAACCTGACAACGGCGAAGATAGGCTGCGACCCAGAGCGCTGACTTAAGACGCATGACGATGCTCGATCGGGTGGAGCGACGAAGCGCCCAGCGTTGCCGGACTTGTCGGCTCTTGGGTGCTAACGCGCAAGCCGCAGATCGGCCGCCTTGCTAATGGGGTGGCCAATCATTTGCGTAAGCTCGCCCACCAGCCGATTGGATATCCTGCCGGTCACCGGCATTCCATGTTCGCGCTCGAACTTCTCAATCGCCACACTGGTCGGCCGGTCGAGAATGCCGGTCGGTTTGATCTGGCCGTAGCCGTAATCGGATAAGGCGCGCTGCACCTCCAGGACGCGGGAGGACGTGCCGAGAAACTGCGCGATGGGATCGTCCACGTTTCCGGCAACGCTATAGGGGGTGCGCTTGCTTTCCGCCACGCGTGGCGGCGGTGCCGCCTGCGCGGTGGAGTGGACCGGACTGCGGACCGGCGGTAATGCCGTCACATTCACCACAAATTTTGCCGGACGCGGACCCGATTGCAAAGCAATGGCGTTGACGATGATGAAAAAGCTTGCCGCTCCGGCCGCAAAAATGGCGAAAGAATCGATGGGCCGGCGCGCGGCTCTAACCCAGAGCAGCCAGAGCAGCGATTTGACGATTTTCGCGGCGCCTACCGCGAAACCGCGACTACCACGATCATTACGGCGCTTAGGCACTTTTCTTCACCGGCATTTCACCGCGCGAAAGCGGAGCTTCCAGCGCGGGCAGAGACAAAGTCGGCCGCATATCTGGTGTGGCCGGAGGATGGGCCGGGAGGCTTTGCACCGAACTCGTTTCGCCTGCGCCCCGTTCTCGGACGGATCGCGCCCGCTCGCAGTCGAGCGGCAGGCGGACCGTCACGCGGGTACCCTCCCCTACCCGGCTGCGAATGAACAATTCGCCGCCCTGCAAACGCACCAGACCCTTCACAATCGAAAGTCCAAGGCCGGTTCCAGCGTGCCGCCGGTCGTACGATGATCGCGCCTGAAAATAGGGTTCCCCGACCCGAGCCAAATCCTCTTCACTGATGCCTATTCCGTTATCCTCGACCACGAAAACGACGGCGCCGGCGTCGGCACGCGCGCCGATCATAACCCTGCCGCCGCGATCGCTAAAGCGGATTGCGTTGGACAGGAGGTTGAGCAGTATCTGATTAAGCGCCCGTTTGTCGGCGATCATTTCCGGAAGATCATCGCTGACGATCTTCTCAAATCGAACGCCAGCCTCGCCGGCTCGAATCGCAACCAGTTCACAGCAGGCGGCGACGACTTGCGCCGGCGCGAACGGCTCGGCGGTAATCTCGAAATTATCGGTTTCGATCTTCGACATATCGAGGACGCCGTTGACCACCGACAGCAGATGATATCCCGATTCATTGATCAGGCCGGCATATTCGTTGCGGCGCTTTTGGTCGAGCATCAGCACCGATTCCTGCATCAACATTTCCGAGAAGCCTATAATTGCATTGAGCGGCGTGCGCAATTCGTGGCTCATCGTGGCGAGAAAACGGGTTTTGCGAGCGCTGGTGCGTTCGGCTTCCGCGCGCGCGTCCTGCAGCTCTTGTTCGTGCTGCTTGCGGACGCTCACGTCGCGCAGCACCGCAACGACCTCGCCGGCCTGCACACCGTGCTCCTCGGCGGCGGTTCGCTCGATCGGCCTGCATCGCATTTCGATCCAGATAAAATGCACGGCGGTTCGTCCGTCCGTGCCCGCGCCGTCGCAGCGCACACGGAATTCGACGGAGCAGTTCGCCGACAAGGCCGCGGCATCGCCAAGCGCGGTCAAATACGCCGGCCGGTCGGCAACGTGGACACGATCGAAAAGACCGCTTCCGTGGAGCCCCGTTACTGGCGCGCCAAAAAGGGATTCGGCCGCCGGTGAAGCAAACAGAACTCCGCCATCGCGAGCATGCCGGATGATGACGTCGGTCATATTGCGCGCCAACAGACGGTAGCGGTCCTCCTCGGCGCTCAGCTGCCGAATGCTCTCGCGCGCCAATGCCTCGACCCCGAGTGCAAGACCGGCGGCGTACAACATCGCCGACAGGATACCCAGCGCGGCGAGGGCCGGCGTGGCCTCGCCGGCCGACGGCTGCAACAAGTGCGCCGCGCCGAGCAGCATCAAAAGGCCAGCGGCGCCAAGCGCTGCAACCGAGGCCGCAACGACCACGCGGCGCGAAAGCGATAATGCCGCCTCGAGCGGTATGACAACGAGCCAAGCCACGGCGAACGAACTGATACCGCCTGTCGAGGCCGCAACCAGGATCACCAGCCCAGTCAACGCCAGCGACGAGAGCACATGGGCGCCTCCGTAGCGCCCGGTACGCGACAGAAAAAAGGCAATGAGGATTGGCACGACGAGCCAGGCGAACACGACGAGCTCGATCGCGCTCGGAGCACCGCGCACCAGCAGATAAAGCGGAAATGATGTGAGCGCGGCAGCGCTGCCGAGGAGTCGCGGGGCGATGAAAGCGCGATGGCGCGCCGCCGTCAACGCGTCGTCAAGCGCCGAAGGGTGTACCAGGCTTTCGACGTAATCGCGTATCGGCGCGAAGACACCCACGATCCTTCGCACGTCCAGTTAGTAGACGCGCCCCCTTTTTGTGGGCGGATCGTGTCAGATGCCGCTTAAGCGAACACTAAAGACAGGCACGTCGAGCGCATCACGGGCGTCGCCTCCCCGGCTTGTCGGCATCGGAGCAACGGTTTTGTCGGATATGGTGAACGGCTCGTTTCGGGGATCGTGGTTCGGGATGCCATGTCGCACCCATTCGCACCGCATCTGATGTATCCATGAATGGTCCTGTGCGAAACGGTTTCGCGAGCGAAGTACCTGGACTTGAGGCTCGAGCGGCGTTTGCTCAATTTTTAGGTAAATCATTTTTCGAGAGATTCGATAAAATCAAACGAAAATTATCCGCGTATTCTGCTCGATTATGAGCAAAATCGATCGGATACCGCGAACGCGGCCTTCAGCGGTGGCTGCTAGTGTGCGCTCCATTGCGGCAGGAGATGCCGCGGGGGATGTCGGGCTTATGTTCTTTCTTTTGCGAATGGCGTTTTGGCTTGGCGTGGTGCTGGTCTTGTTGCCCAGCGGGGCGCCACCCAATCCTGCCGCAAAGAATATCGATGCTTCAGACGCGCTTTCCGCAGCATCCGCGACGGTTCACGATGTCAAGGGTTTCTGCACACGCGAACCCGACGCCTGCACGGTCGGCTCGGAACTGGCGACGAGTGTCGGCTACAGGGCGCGGGCTGGGGCCAAGATGCTCTACGAACTGCTTAGCGAGGCATTGACGCCGCAAACCGGTTCGCTTGCCGAAACTCCCGATCAATCCGGACTCGCCAAGGCTTCACAGCAGTCTTCCCAGCAGGAGGCGTCGCAGAACACGCTAATGCCCGCCGATCTCAGTCCCGCTTGGCGCGGCCCGACGATGCGCAAAGCGCCGCGGCATTCGGCATAATCCGCGCAATTCCAAGTCGAGCGATCAAGATCGAGCGCCAAGTTCACCGCGCAAGGGACGGATCGACCCAGCTTCACCGCCACCCTATATGTATAGAAACGGGACGCGGGAAGACGATACGATGGCCGACATCCAGGAGATCCTCGACAATTTTTCGGTCCTTGACGAGTGGGACGATCGCTACCGTTACCTGATCGAACTGGGGCGGAAATTGCCGCCACTCGCCGAAGCCGGGCACACCGAGGCCAACAAGGTTTACGGTTGCGCAAGTCAAGTCTGGCTCGAGACCGAGGTTCATCCAAATGGCGCGGGGGGGCCCGTGCTCACCTTCGCCGGCGACAGCGATGCTCACATTGTACGGGGGCTGATTGCGATTCTATTCGCGACATTTTCAGGCAAGGCAGCGAAGGACATTCTTTCTGTGGACGCGCTCGCGCTGTTTGAAAGACTGGGGTTGCGCGAACATCTCACGCCGCAACGTTCTAACGGGTTTCGTGCCATGGTCGAGCGCATGCGCTCCGAGGCGCGGACCGTGCTCACGGGTGCCAGCGTCTGATCGATGGGGGAGCGCGCAGAATATGCTGGCACACGCCGGCGGTAGCAGGTTATTTGCTCCGGCGGCGGCGTTGCTGGCCTAGTCCCATTTGTTTCGCAAGCTGCGAACGGGCTGCCGCATAATTGGGCGCCACCATGGGGTAATCACCGTTTAGGCCCCATTTCTCGCGATATTGCTCCGGCGTCATGTTGTACTGGGTGCGAAGATGGCGCTTGAGCGATTTGAACTTCTTGCCATCTTCCAAACAGACAATGTAATCGGAGTTGATCGAGCGTTTCACCGCGACGGCCGGCCTCACCGGCTCTGCCGGCATTGCGATTTGCCCACCGGATACGCGCTTGAGCGCGGCATGCACCTGGCTAATCAGATTGGCCATCTCCGCGCTCGGCACCGAATTGTTGCCGACGTAAGCGGAGACGATTTGCGCTGTCAGTTCGATATAGCTGCGTTCGGCAGGATTATCGGCCATCGTGGAGTGATCCCTGTGCGGATCGCCGGCGAAGCGGCTGGCGGCATCAGAATGCGCTTTTCATCAAGACAGACGCGAACCCTTCATGAATTATACTGCACAATAGAGATAAGATCAATGTAAGCGACGCGCTCTAAAGCGACTGTCGAGCCGAACACTATCGATTTACATGGAAAGCAAAGATAAGACGCAGCCGCAGGGCTGTTCAACGCTATAGACTGAATCCGAAAAGCAACGGTGGCTAACAATTTGAGGTGCTGGCCAAAAACGGGGATTCCAGTGGGAGAAAAGTTCTGAATCTATGACGGCCTCCAAAT
>JBOHIU010000189.1:0-5342 GCA_050725855.1 Xanthobacteraceae bacterium
TGTCGCGCTTGTCGCCGCCGACATGGATCGTGTCAACGCCACCATTCTGTCGCGAACCGGCTCGGAAGTTACAATGATCCCGGAGGTGGCCAACCACCTGATCTCGTCCGGCGGCAAGCGGCTGCGCCCGATGCTGACGCTGGCGATGGCGCGGCTCTCCGGCTACCAGGGCGACGGCCACGTCAAGCTCGCCGCCGCCGTGGAGTTCATGCACACCGCGACCCTTCTGCACGACGATGTCGTCGACGAGAGCGACATGCGCCGCGGCAAGGCCGCCGCGCGGGTGCTGTGGGGGAACGAAGCGAGCGTGCTGGTCGGCGATTTTCTGCTCGGCCAGGCGTTCAAGATGATGGTCGAGGTCGGCAGCCTCAAGGCCCTCGAAATCCTGTCGTCGGCCGCCGCGGTGATCGCCGAAGGCGAAGTGATGCAGCTCGCCGCCGCCAAGAACACGGCGACCACCGAAGACGAGTATATCGCGGTGATCCGCGCCAAGACCGCGGAGTTGTTCGCGGCGGCGTGCGAAGTCGGTCCCGCGCTCGCCGGCCGGGACAAGGCCGAACAAGCCGCCTGCCGATCGTTCGGCATGAATCTCGGTATCGCCTTCCAGCTCGTCGACGACATCCTCGACTACGGCGGAACGGCGCAAAAGCTCGGCAAGAACATCGGCGACGATTTCCGCGAAGGCAAGATCACGTTGCCGGTCGTGCTCGCCTTCCGCCGCGGCGGCGATGCCGAGCGCGAATTCTGGCGCCGCACGCTGGAGCGCGGCGAGACCACCGATGCCGATCTCGAACACGCCGTCGGGCTGATGACCAAACATCGCACGCTCGAAGACACCCTTGGGCGAGCGCAGCATTACGGCGCCATCGCCCGCGACGCCTTGGCGCTGTTCTCGGACTCGCCGATGAAAGCGGCGCTGGTCGAGACCGTCGACTTTTGTATTGCACGCACGCATTAAAGAAACGGATTTCACGTCCGTCCCCGCTGTTTGATCTGTTTGATTGGATTCTTTTTCCGCGATCGGCTGCCGGCGTAGCGCGGCCGCATGCCCTTATGTGGACGCGACCTCCTGCCTGACGCGACATGCGGCGTTCGAGGCAACCCCGCCGAGCGCGCAAACGCGCACCCACCAGTGTGGATATCGCCCGTGCAGGGTGCTCCCGGCCCGGATGGCGTCCGCCGCCGACGCAAACACGGCAAAGCATGTTGCGCCCGAGCCCGACATGCGAACCAGTCTGCGGCCGGGAAGAGCGCGCAATGCCTGCAGCACCTCGGCCAGCGCCGGCGCCAGCGCGATCGCGGAAAATTCGAGATCGTTCGCCCGCTTCATGAGGTACTGCAGAAGATCGTCGCGCCGGACCAGTTTCGCGATCTCCATCGGATCGCAGGGATCATATTTCCTGACCGCCGGGGTCCAGCCCGCGAATACCGCCTTGGTTGCCAGCGCCACCCGTGGATTGACGAGCACCGCCGGCAGCGGCGGCAACGCCAGCGGTGCGGAGAGTTTTTCGCCGATGCCGCGCATCAGGCGGGGTTGCGGATCGAGGCAGACCGGGACATCGGCACCGGTTGCTCTCGCGGCATCGTAAAGCCGGACATCGATGCTGGAGATCACGTTGGCGCGCGCCAGCAGGCGCAAGGCGGCCGCGGCGTCGGCGGAGCCGCCGCCCAGTCCGGCCGCGACCGGCAGGCGTTTGTGAAGCTCGAATGCTCCGAGCCGAATGCCGGGAATAAGCGCAGCGAGGGAGCGCGCGGCCTTGACCACGAGATTGTCGGGATCAGGGCCCGCCAGCGTCGCGTTGGGGCCGCGCATTGTCAGCGCCAATTCGCCGCCGGGCGCAAAGCTCAGCGTGTCGCCGAAGTCGGCAAACCCGACCAGGCTTTCGATGTCGTGATAGCCGTCGGCACGCCGGCCGAGAACGCGGAGCGTCAGATTGACTTTAGCCGGTGCGTTCTCGACGAACGCGCTGGTCGCCGACGCCGTCACCCGCCATTGCCCGCCTTTTTCGGCTTGACTGCATCGGCCGCTGTCGAGGCGTCGGCGGCGGACAATCCATCCTTGAGCTTCTTCTGCAGCGTGGCGAGTTCGTCGGGATCGGGCTTGAAGTCTATCGCCTGCGACCACTGAAAGTGCGCCTCAAGCGTCCGCCCGGCCCGCCAATAGGCGTCGCCGAGATGGTCGTTGATGGTCGGATCGTCGGGCTTGAGCAGGACGGCGCGCTCCAGGTTCTTGACCGCCTCGTCGTAGTTGCCGGTGCGGTAATAGGCCCAGCCCAGCGAGTCGACGATGTAGCCGTCGTCCGGCCGCTGCTCGACGGCGCGGCGGATCATGTCCATGCCTTGCTTAAGGTGCATGCCCTTGTCGACCCACGAATAACCGAGATAGTTGAGCACCAGCGGCTGGTCCGGATAGAGCACGAGCGCCTTCTTCATGTCGGCTTCGGCCTTCGGCCACTGGTTATCGCGCTCGTAGCAAATGCCGCGGAAGTAGAACATCACCCAGTCCGATTTCGCCGGATTGGGCACGGTATCGATCGCCTTGCTGTAGGCGTCGGCGCAGGTGGAGAATTCCTTGCGGTCGCGCTCGACGTTGCCGAGCGCCATCAGCGCCTGGGTATCCTTCGGATTGGCGGCGATGATGTGGTTGAGCCGCTGCTTGGCCTGATCGGTCTTGTTGAGCGCGTCGAGATCGATGGCGAGCTGGATTTCGGCGCTGCGATAAAGCGGCGACGACTCCGGAATGCGGTCATAGGCCTTGATAGCCAGATCCGGCTTTTTCAGCGTCTCGTCGAGATCGGCAAGCGACAACAGCGCCATGGCGTGCGTCGGCTGCAGATAGAGCGCGAGCTGCAGATAGACGAGCGCCAAATCTTCTCCGCCGCGGCGCCCGATCGAAGCGCCGATGCCATAGAGCGCTTCGGCCGCCCCGGCCTGGGCCGAATTGACCAGCGGCGGCAGCTTGTCGCCATCGGAAATTTTCTTCATCTCCTGTTTGATCAGGGGATGGTCGGGCAGTTCCTTGTTGAAATCCGCATAGACCTTCAAGGCGACGTCCTTGCCGCCGTTGCGCGACAGGTAGCGGCCGTAAGCCTCCACCGTGCGCAGCGCCGTCGGATCGGCCTTGTAGGCGCTCTCGTAGCGCTTGCCGGCCTCCTTTTTGTTGTTGGCGAGGTCGAGAATGAGGCCGGCGTGAAGGTCCTTGAAAACGCCGTACCAGTCCGGGCCGGAAAGCCGGTCCATATCCTCGACGGCGGCATGCGGCTCGCCCGCGCCGGAACGCGCCCAGGCCGAAAGCAGCGCCGCGGTCAGATCGGTCACCGGACCGTGCACCGACTGGCCGAAGTCCTGCCGCGCCAGCGAATACTGCTTCTGCTTGAGCGCGCGGACGCCGAGAACGAGGTGCGCGATGCGGTCGGTGTGATCGATCGCAAGCAGCTTCTCGGCAAGCTTGCTGGCGCCGTCGATATCGCCGTCGGTCACTTCGGAGAGAAAAGCGCGGGTCAGCAGATCGGGATTGTGCGGATCGGTCTTCAGCACCTTGAGGTAATAGCCGGCCGCGGCCGCGTCATCGCGCTCCACGGCGGCGTGGCGCGCGGCCAGATAATTGCCGGCCGGATTGTCGCGCAGAATCTCCTGGCTCGGGTTTTGCGCGGCCCGCGCCGATGACAAGCCCAAAAGGGCGACCGTACCAATGACGGCGGCGTGCCGGTACAGCAGCGAGTGGGTCACGAGAGCTCCATTGGCAGAGTGAAATGCGACTGGGAATCACGCGCCCGACATCGCGCACGCGAGAATGACCTTTTTGCAACGGCCCCGCAAGCGACGGGATTACGCCGATAGCGATGCCGGCCGAAGGTTCGCGGCGGCGTCTAGGCCACAACGGCGGCAAAATCGCGGCAGTCGGGGGCTGCGATCATTCGCCCGACTCATCCGTTGCTTCGCTCGTCTCGCTTGCGATGGAAGGCCGCAAAATAGATTTTTGTTCTCGCGGCGCGCTTCACTTGCCCCTCCCCCGCGAAGCGGCGGGGAGGGGAATAACAATCTCGTTCTCGCGCCGCGTTTTGCTTTCCCCTCGCCCCGCCGGGGAGAACGGAAAGACGATCGCTCCGACATGTTTGGTTTCATTTGCCGATCGCGGCGCGCCCGCGGCGCCGTCTTTGCAACCGCAAGACCAGACGCAAAGACGCCGCCGCGTCGACGCCCGATTGCAGCGCGGACTCCGCGACGATGTCTTCCGCCGGCAGCGGCTCGGGTCCGAAGTGAAGATGTTTGAGAACTGCAGCCGCAAACAGGAAATGATCGGAATAATGAAAGCTGGACTTGAAATCCGGCTGGCCGAAGCTCGGGCTCTTCCAATCCGCCTCATGAACCCGCAACGGGCAGCGCACGTCGCCCCGACAGGAATGTGCGCGCCGGCACGGCTTTTTGCGGCAGGTGCGCCATAGGTCCAGCAGGTCCGATTGGGCGCGACTCACCAGCAGCCGGCGCTGCAACATCGGAGCTTTCAGCCATTCCTCGCGCGTGAGCCGCCCCGGATAGGTTCTCATGTGCATGCGGCAATCTCCTTGATCTGAAAGACAAAAAATGCTCGCGCGTCGCTTCTCTTTCACCTCCCCCTGGAGGGGGGAGGTGATTGCGCGCGCGCAATCGGGAGGGGGTGACAGCACTCACGCGTCCTCGTGCCATCGGCTTCGCTCTTCGCTTCACCCCACCCCGCGCCCTTTGGGCGCGATCCTCCCCCTTCAGGGGAGGGTAAAGATAGCTTCTCGTTCTCGCGGCGCGATTTGCGCGCGAGCTGTGTTCACCACCGCCACCAAAGCCACGCTTTTAGACTCGCCTCCAAACAAATAAGGGAGGCGGAGCGCCGAACGGCGCACATGGAGTACCGGTTGGCCGCCACGGCGTTGCCGCCCTAACGGATCCCGGCGCGGCCCTGTCGCAGACAAATGCGCAGACTGCGCACTGATCTACTTGTCGGACCGCTCGCCCTTCGGCGCTCTACCGCGGCTCTCGCCAAAACCTCGCGGCCTTGGCTCAGTCCGGTCCCGCGCTTCATGGCAGCGCCAACGGGGGTATGGTCCCGTCCGCCACCCGGGCAGCCAGCTCCTGGCAGACCCGCGCCGTGGCGGGCCGGGCGAGTTTCCGAACCGCCCGAACGCGATTTGCGAAACCGCGTCCAGGCACCGCTCTCGCTCCACCTTTCGGATCGCATCCGGAAAGCGCCCTTGGACGAGCGAGATTGAGTTCTTCTACTCCGTCGCGCAACGCGTGACCAACAAAATCCGCCGGGCGACGCTATCTCTCTGATCCGGCGAGACTCTTTTTTTGCTCGTTGTTTGATG